>JBEDHJ010000158.1:0-4095 GCA_041174205.1 Cyanobacteriota bacterium
AACCTGGGTATGGAAGTGATGCACGAGCGCAACGCTCACAACTTCCCCCTCGACCTGGCTGCTGCAGAAGCCACCCCCGTGGCTCTGACTGCCCCCGCCATCGGCTGAGGTTGATCCTCAACACGGTTCAATCTCGGTTGAACCAGAAGCCCCCTCCGAGGAGGGGGCTTATTGTTGTTGATGCTTCTTTCTGCGTTTGCTGGCCTGACTGCCACAGCCGGAACAGCGTTTAGGCCTTGATCCAGATCACAGGCTTGCGCCGCTTGGGATACAGCTCGCTGCATAGGGGGCACACGGTGCCATCACAGCCGCGCGCCGTACAGAACTCGCGGCCGTAAAAAATGATCTGCAGATGCAACTTGTTCCAGGCTTGCTTTGGAAATAGGCGCTTGAGATCGGTTTCGGTGCGCGTCACACTCACGCCACTGCTCAACCCCCAACGCTGAGCAAGCCGGTGGATATGTGTATCCACAGGGAACGCCGGCACGCCGAAGGCCTGAGCCATCACAACGGAGGCCGTTTTATGCCCCACACCTGGCAAGGCTTCCAACGCCTGAAAACTGGCCGGCACTTCGCCGCCATGGCGCTCCAGTAGCAATTCTGCCAAGCGCTTCACATTGCGCGCCTTGGTTTTGGCCAAACCGAGCTGCCGGATATGGCCCAGGATCGTGGCCTCCGGCAGTGCAGCCATCGCTTGAGGCGTCGGCCCTGCAGCAAACAAAGCAGGCGTGACCTCATTCACCTTTTTATCGGTGCATTGGGCACTGAGCAGAACCGCAATCAGCAGCGTGAAGGCATCGCTGTGATCGAGCGGAACTGGTGTGGTGGGGTAATGCTCCTCAAGCCGCTGCATGATCAGAGCGGCACGCTCCTGCTGTCTCACCCAAGGTCGATGGCTGGATCCGAACCTAGAAAGAACTCCGCGGCGCATCGATGCCCAGGCTCAAACGCACCATCACCAGCCTCGGGCTGATCTGTCTGGGGATGGGCCTCGCCGGGCCTCTGATGCCTGCAACGGCGGACGACGATGGGCATGGCGGGGCAGCCAGTGGGGTGAAGGTGGAAACCCTGGCGCGCAGCAGCCAAGACTGGACGGGCGGACAACTGCCTCGCTATCCCAACGGGCAGCCATTGGTGACGGTGTTGCGAATCACCATTCCTGCTGGCGTCAGCCTGCCCAATCACCATCACCCGGTGATCAACGCCGGTGTCTTGCAGCAAGGCAGGTTGGAAGTCGTCACGGATCGAGGTGAACGGCTCCTGCTCACAGCGGGTGATGCCTT
Organism: Cyanobacteriota bacterium; assembly: GCA_041174205.1. Lineage (GTDB taxonomy): Bacteria > Cyanobacteriota > Cyanobacteriia > PCC-6307 > Cyanobiaceae > Vulcanococcus. The sequence goes on from JBEDHJ010000158.1 coordinate 1,284, forward strand.
GATCGAGCTGGTCAATCGTGTGCATCACGGCAAAAGCCTGGGCCCGGAACCGGCGGTGATTGTGGTGGTGTACGCCGGCGCTGAGGGCCTTCCCACAACCGTGCTCGACCCTGGCCAAAGCCCTGGTTTGTAGGCTCGCACCAGTGCACCAAGCCCATGGGCAGTAGCTTCGGCGATCTCTTCCGCATCAGCACCTTCGGCGAATCCCACGGGGGTGGCGTGGGCGTGATCGTGGATGGCTGCCCGCCGCGGCTGGAGCTGGATCTGGAGGCGATTCAGGCAGAACTGGATCGGCGCAAGCCCGGCCAGAGCAAGATCACGACGCCGCGCAAGGAAGACGACCGCGTTGAGATCCTCAGCGGCCTGCTTGATGGGGTAACCCTCGGCACCCCAATCGCGATGGTGGTGCGGAACAAGGATCAGCGCCCCCAGGACTACAAAGAAATGGAGGTGGCCTTCCGCCCCTCCCATGCCGACGCCACCTATCAGGCCAAATACGGCATTCAGGCCCGTAGTGGCGGCGGCCGCGCTTCAGCCAGGGAGACCATCGGCCGCGTGGCCGCCGGAGCCATCGCCAAGCAATTGCTGGCCAAGGCCCATGGCACCGAGGTGATCGCCTGGGTGAAGCGGATTCACACCCTCGAGGCCACGATCGATCCGGCCACAGTCAGCCTGGAGGCCGTCGAGAGCAACATCGTTCGCTGTCCCGATGCCGCGATGGCGGCACAGATGATCGAGCGGATCGAGGCGATCGGCCGCGAAGGCGATTCCTGCGGAGGCGTGATCGAGTGTGTGGTGCGGCAGGCACCGATGGGTCTGGGGATGCCAGTGTTCGACAAGCTGGAAGCCGATCTGGCCAAGGCGGTGATGTCGCTGCCGGCCACCAAGGGCTTTGAGATCGGCTCGGGGTTTGAGGGCACGCTGCAGAAAGGCAGCGAACACAACGATGCCTTCCTGCCCACCGGCGATGGATCCCTCCACACCGCAACCAACAACTCAGGCGGAATTCAGGGCGGCATCAGCAACGGCGAGCCGATTGTGATCCGGGTGGCGTTCAAGCCCACGGCCACGATCCGCAAAGCCCAGCAGACCATCAACGCCCGCGGCGAAGCCACCACGCTGGAAGCCAAAGGTCGGCACGACCCCTGCGTGCTGCCGCGGGCCGTGCCGATGGTGGAAGCGATGGTGGCGTTGGTATTGGCCGATCACCTGCTGCGGCAGCAGGGGCAATGCAGCCTCTGGTGATCGACCGCTGCCAAGCGCCTGGGCTCAGCTCACGACGCTGAGCTGACCGGCACCGTTACTGCTGGCTGAAGCCGCCCCAGTGGAGCTGCTCAACCGGCTCACGGCCTTGGCCATGCGCCGAGCCACGGAGGTCCGTGATGCAGCGGGCTTGGCCTTGGCGGCGGGCTTCACCGTGGTGCCTTTGGCCGCTGTCTTCTTGATGGGATTGCGGCTGGCGGTGGCGGCTTTGGGCTTGGCCTTGGCCTTAGCGGGGGCTTTGGTCTTGGCGGCGGCCTTCGCGGCAACCGGCTTAGGGGCGGCTTTGGCAGCGGCTGGCTTGGCCGCTGGTTTCTTCACGGCCGCCTTACGGGCTGCAGGCTTGCGGGTGGTGGTGGCAGAGCTGGTGGAGCGAGCCCGGTGGCTGAGGATCAGGGCCCATTCCGCATCGCTGAGGTTGGCGGGCTTGCTGCCATGGGCGTTGGCCAATTTGGCCGCCTTCTCGATGTCGCTGATCAGGTTCTTCCAGGAGGTGGCAAAGCGCTTGTCGGATTGCGACTTTGCGCCGCTCTCCACGAGCGTTTCCACCACACCCGATGCCGACACCTTCTTGCGGCGCCGATTGAAGATCTCCTTCTGCAGCTGAGCGATCAGGGCATCGGCCTTGTCGCTGAGCTTGATGGTGAGCTGAGACATACGGAATGCGACGTCTATCTCAGGGGTAGCACTCTGATCTCAACTTGACAACAAACCCAATAAGTCGGGCAGTCCAGGCTGGAGCCGCGACTCCGCGCCGGCAGCGACAAACAGCGTGCTGCCCAGGGCAACCGCGTCGACACCCGCATCGATCCAGGGACACACATCAACCATCGACAACCCGCCCGCTGCAATGCAGAACGGCAAGGGGCCCAACGGACCCGACAGTGATGGCCAGTATTGAGGCCCGAGGCTGGTGGCCGGATAGAGCTTCACGGCTGCAGCACCCCAGCGGACCGCTGCAGCCACCTCACTCGGGCTGAACACACCGGGCACCAGGGTGATCCCGGCGACAGCAGCCTGCTCCAACAGCTGTGGATCAAGAATCGGCGACACCGCATAGCCAAGGCCTGCAGCCATGGCGGCCTCCAAGGCAGCGCTGTTGCACACGGAGGCGGCACCCAGACGCAGCTGCGGGAACTCCTCCACCAGGGCCCGCGCCATCTCCAACCAGGCCGGATCAGTGCGCACTGCGAGCTCCACATGGAAAAGGCCCGCCCGCTGCAGTTGCTGCAGCTGATGGCGAGCCTCAGTGAGTGTTGCCGGCCTCAGCACCGCCAGCAGAGGCTGACGGCGCAGGCTGGGGATCAAAGCGGAGGGATCAGACGTATTCGGCCACCCGCACATCGCTGCGAATCAGCAGCTCCTGCAGGTCCTCCGCATCCACAGTTTCACGCTCCACCAGCATCTCGGCCAATTCATCGAGCACCTTGCGGTTGCCGCTCAGCACAGCGGTAGCGCGCTTGTAGGCCTCCGCCACCAGCTGACCCACCTCTTCATCGATGGCAGCGGCGGTGTCTTCCGAGAAGTCGCGCTCAGCGGCGATGTCGCGTCC
>JBEDHJ010000159.1:0-5030 GCA_041174205.1 Cyanobacteriota bacterium
GGGCCGACCGCTAGAACATCAACTGCAGCACAGTTTCCCATGTTCCCGCCGTTCTTTGGCTGCGCTGACAGCAACAATCCGGCCCAGTGCCGTCGCCGCCATCAGGAACGCAAGTTGCAGACCCTCACCTTCTGGCGTGATGGTCTGGAGCGACAGCTGGCGGCGCTCAATGCAGCGATCAGCACGTTGCAGCGCCAAATGCAGGATTCAGCTGAGTCCTGAGGTTGCTCAGGGCGCGATGCAACAGGCGATGCACTGTGGCGGCGCTGCTGCCCTGCCGCATGGCCACGCTTCTGAGGCTCTCGCCCCTCAGCACTACCGCTTCCAGGATGACTCGCTGCTTGGTCTCAAGCCCCCCAAGCGCCTCCAGCAGCTCTGGTTGGCCAGCACTCCCCCCATCCGACTCATCACTCAGCCTGCACCAATCCGACTCCCGGAAATCTGTGCGTTTCGGAGGCAAGCCCAGGGCTAGCAGCTGTTCTTCCACGTCTAAGCCCTGGCGCTGTCTCCGTTGCAGTTGTTGCCGGCGCTCCTGTGTTCGACGCGATTCCCGCACCAGGGGAGCGACATCGCGCAGGTAGTGGAGCACAGCCCCGCGGATATGGGACTTGGCATAGGCGTCGAATGGCACACGACGACCTTTGCGATACAGCTCTGCGGCGCGAATCAAGCCAAGGGCTCCCACCTGCAGCAGGTCATCGAGGGGTTCGGCTGTGCAGGAGGCGTAGTGGCTGGCAATGCTGCGCACAAGAGCGAGATGGGACTGCACGCGACTGTTGCGTTGCTTCAGGCGCGTCGCGGTGAGACGCATGGCTGAGCACGGATCAATGGGTTGCTTCAGCCAAACCCCAGCTGCACCAGCAACACATCCGTGGGACCACCCAATATCAGGATGGTGCCGCCACCGCCCTCAGCAGCGCCAAAGGACCGTTGCGCAGCAACCAGGCCTGATCGGATTCAGACGTGACAAGCAAACATCCTGCGTAGCCCAACGCGTTGATGCTGAAGCCAGCCCAGTGCTCCTGGTTGCGCTCCACAGTCATGAACCACTGCTTATCGAAGAGCAGGTTGTAAGGCCGCCGTGGTTGCACCTCGTGCCGGGGATCCCCCAGCCCCAGCTCCTGCTGATGCTGCAGATAAAGAGCCTCCAGTTCTGCGGCTGCGTCAGCGCTACCGGCCAACCGCCGGCTCAGGCGATAACGCCACGGCCAAGCTGCTTGCCGGCCTTCAAGCTGAGCCAGGAACTGCGCAGCCAACGGACAGCTCATTTCATCGGCTTGCCGCGGCAAGAGCTGCAAGTGGCGGTGGGGCTGACTGGCACCGGCAGCTGCGCAGCTGTTGAAGAACCACAAACCGGGGCAGCGCTGCTCGATTGCGGAGAGGGTCTGCCAGTCGCTGCGCCGTAACCAGCCGGACTGAGGTTGCCAGCTCTGGCTGATCAACAGCAGATGGGCTCGCTGGACAGGGAACTTATTGAGAATCAAGGTGTGATCGGGCCCCGGCCGTTCCACCTCAAGGCGTGGGTCCCACGGCAGAAACGGATTGGGTTTGGGCCCAGCGCTGCGCAGGTGCTTGGGGGTGTCGGACAGCAAACGCCGCACCACAAAGGGGGACGTTTCAGGCCAGGTCACGAGCTGGGTATGCAGCGGAACCAAGGCCCCGCAGGCTTCAGCCTCCTCACTGCGCTGCAGGGCGGCCTGGAGCAGTCCGGCCATCAGCTTGGGCCCTGGCGGAGCCGAGCCAGGCTGGCACCGCGGTAGTACTGGCCCAGGATCTCGTTGTAGCGAAGTCCTCGACTAGCCAGGTCCTGGGCACCGTGTTGGCTCATCGAGGCGCCGAGATGGCCGTGGGCCTCCAGGCTGATCTCGCTGGTGGCGGCATAGAGACTTTCGACGATGCCGCCCTGATAACTGAGGATCAAGCCAGCCGTATCCGCAGCGGCCTGGCGAGTCCGTGCATGGCTGCTGGCCATGCCGCGATAGGCCTGCCAGCGGGTGCTGTTGCCCAGGTGCCAGTGCTGACTGGCGGGCCGGGCCATATGGGCGAGGGCATAGGAGCGTGCCGCGACGGCCTGCGCCTTCAGTGCTTCCAGGCTCCAGGAGCTCGGCATCTCCGCCCCGACCACAGAGGCCACATAGGTTTCGAGGGGCAGGTGATTCACCACCAACAGTCCATCCGACTGCTGCAACACACGCAGGCGACCCGCATAGGCCGCGCCATCGAGGCTCACCGCTTGCCCGGGGAGGGTTTCCATCCAAAGCTCGGGCTCCAGGGTCGCGCCACTGCTCAGGGCGATCGATTCACCGGCCCTGCCCTGGCGCAACACGGTGCCGTCCCGTCGCCTGAGCCACCATGGCCCCGTTGCCGACAGATGCAGTTGCGGAACATCGCGCGCAATCGCAACGCGGATCTCAAGATTCAGCGGTTGACCGCGGGAGGGTTCAGCCAGGGCCAGGGAGGTCGATCGCCCGCCACTGCGTTCAGCAGCGACACCGCGCAGATCCTCCTGGGCTGACGCTTTCGGGGCGGCATGAGGTGGCGGGCTGGCCAGCATCGCCTCGAGCAGTGGGCCATTCAGCGTCGACGATCCGGGCATTAGCGCCTGGGCCCAGAACCCGATCCCCAGGGCTCCCAAACCCATGGGAGTGCCGATCAGCAGGCCACGCCAGCTCACAGATGCACAGCGTGATCCCATGCGAGTGGATCGCAGCCAGCTCCCAAGGCGTTGATGCGTCCATCCCATAGGAGCTGTCCGACTCCTGTCAGCCGAACCCGTCCAGGGCCGGCGGCTTCGCAGAGCATTCCACCACGGCGTGCCGATGCCTGCCAGCCACGCACCACATCCCTTGCCAACTGCTGCATCCACCAAGGGGCCACCAGAGCATGGGCTGAACCGGTCACCGGGTCTTCTTCAATTCCAAGGCCGGGCGCAAAAAAGCGCAGCTGATAGTCGCAGTCATCGCCCAACAATGGCCGCAGACCTGGGGGCGCTGCCTGCATGACCACAAGCCCCTGACGGTCCGCGCCCTCAAGCCGTCTGGCTGGACTCTCGAGCGCCTCGAGATTCACACGCGCCGGAATCAACGCCACGCGGTACCCCAGGGGCGAGCTCCAGTAGGCCTCAATCGCACTGCCGAGGGTCTCCTCGAGGCGAGCAGGAACGGGCTCGGGCTGCAAGCCTGAACTGGGCAGCACCAGGCTGGCGCGCATCGAGCCGTCAGGAGTTGGCTGTGGCGTCAGTGCCACCTCAAGGGCTCCGCTGCGACTTGCCAGGCTGAGATGGTCTCCTGGACCCAGATGACCCCAGTGGGCCAGGGCGAGCGTGGCTGCCAGGGTGGCGTGACCACACAGCGGCACCTCACATGTGGGGGTGAACCAGCGCAGCCGCCACTGGCCGCGCTCGTCACGATTGAGGAACGCGGTTTCCGACTGGCGCAGGCTGGCCGCCACGCCCTGCATCCATCGGTCCCCAGCCGGTTGGTCCAAGAGCACCACCGCTGCGCCGTTGCCCTGCAGCGGCTCGGAAGCAAAGGCCTCCACCAGCACAGCAGGCAGCAGCTCCTGCATCAGCGGAACGCCAGCTCCTCCGGTTTGAGATGACGCTCCATCAGGCGCCGCACCGCCTGGACCGGTTCGATCCTGCCGGCCATCAACGCACCGACCTGTTCACAGATCGGCAGGTGCCAACCATGCCGGGCTGCCAGTGCATTCACCGCATTGGCCGTCTGAGCACCTTCCACCGTTGCCCCCACCTGCTGCAGAGCTTGTTCACAGCTCAGGCCTGCGGCCAGGGCAAGACCGAAGCGGTAGTTGCGGCTGAGGTTGCTGTTGGCCGTGGCCAACAGATCGCCCAGCCCGGCAAGGCCGTACAGGCTGGCCGGATCACCTCCGAGACCCTGGATCACCACCCCCATCTCCACCAGTCCACGGCAGAGCAACGATGCCTTGGCATTGGCACCCAATTGCAGGCCATCACAGACGCCAGCCGCGATGGCCATCACGTTCTTGAGGGCTCCGGCCACCTCGGTGCCAACGGGATCACTATTGGTGTAGAGCCTCAAACGATCACTGCTCAAGGCTTGCTGCAACTGCTGTGCCAGGGCTTGATCGTGGCTGGCGAGCACGCTGGCAGCCGGCAATCCACGGGCTAGTTCCGTGGCCAGATTCGGACCGCTCAACACCAACAGGGGCAGTCCGGGCAAGAGGCGCAGCCAGAGCTGACTGGGTGTGCACTGCTGCTCGAGGTCGATTCCCTTGCTGCAACTCACCAGAGGCAAGCCAGCTGGCCACTGCTGGGCCAACTGCGGGGCAAGTGCCTGAACCCCTGCCAAGGAGGTGGCCACAAGGGCGAGATCAGCTCCTGCCAGAACGCTTGATGGCGCTCCGCCCTGGCGGCGGCTCCAGCCCTGTACGCGATGACCCTGGTCCTCCAACAACCCAGCCAGGGTTGCGCCCCAGGCGCCCAGGCCAATCACCGCGATGCAGAGGCTCATGGCGCCATCATGCGGCAGGGGCGGCGTGCTGCTGAAGCACCTCCAAGGGAATGACCTCAAGGGTGCTCTGCTCACAGGCCTCCAGTCGCACCGGTGGGGCCATGCCGTCCTCATAGGCCTCCAGCCAACGTCCGGCACACACGCACCAGTGGTCACCGGGCTTCAGTCCGGGGAAGCCGTAGTGAGGAGCGGGGGTGCTGAGGTCATTGCCCTGGGCCCGGCTGTAGGTGAGAAAGCGTTCATCCACCACGCAACAGACCGTGTGGCGCCCCAGATCGGCCCCATCGGTGCGGCAGCTGCCATCGCGATACCAGCCGGTCATCGGTTCGCAACTACAGAGTGCGAGCGGTTCGCCGAGCACATTCAGAGTGCTGCTGAGGTCGGGGCTCACGGTGCGCCGGAACGATGTGCTGACGGGCAGTCTGACGACGGAGTGGCACAAATCGCGATCAGACAGTTGACGGACCCTGGGGGGCAGGCGTTAAAGGTCATTCAGCAGACCCCCCTACATGAGCTGGGACTTCACCGAAGACGGCG
>JBEDHJ010000160.1:0-6336 GCA_041174205.1 Cyanobacteriota bacterium
CGGCGAACACCTTCAACGTCAGCACCTACCGCGGCAACGCCAAAACCGTGGCGACCTTGGCCTATCTCCACAACGGCAAGCTCGACTACCCAGCACGCATCCTGCGGTACATGCAGGATCCAGAGTTGCACGGACTGATTTTCAGCCAGCGACGTGAGCCCGCCTCAGGCCTGATCTAACAAAGGGCTCCCAGGGCTGCCAAGCGCACCTGCAGGGCCTGCCAGTTGAAGCTGCGGGGATCAGCCCGCTCCAGGCCTAGATCCACGTGTCGATGGGTCGTGATGTGGGCAAAGGGGATCTGATAGCGCTCAAGCCAATCCGCCAACACCACAGCCATCGCGTCGTACTGGCGGACTGAGTAGCCGCTGTGGCCCGCTGCACTGTTTTCACCATCCAGGGGCGTTTCCAGGCTGAGATGCAGGGCGAAATTGTTGACGGAACCCGCCATGGCGGGGTTGGTCACATCCCAACGCCCTTGGAAAGCCGAATAGCCCGCCCCGAATGCACGCTTGCTGGGATCGAGTGCCTGAACCACCCGGCCGTTTTCGCCAATCAGCACGTGGTAGCTGACCTGATCATCGTCATGGGGGTGATGGGTGGTGAAGGTGTTGATCGCTGAGCCGATCCCGTAGACCGTCTCGTGCAACACCACCATGGAGGGCTTGGTCTCCACGGCATTGCCGTAGGCATCGCGACGCAAACGTTCGCCGTAGTTGCTGGGATCGATCTGAAGATGCTGGATGCGCTGTGGCATCTGAGCGCGCAGGCTGTGCAGACGGCGGACCAGAGAGGCATCACTCACCTGGCACTGCCGTTTGAGGGGACTGATCCAGGGGGCCTGCGCAGGAGGGGCCGGCACATGGACCCGTGCCGTGATGCTGGGAATACCCAAGGGGGGTGCGTCGCGCCAGCGCAGCAGTGCCGCCCCCGTAAGGGCTAAGAGGGCCAGCCCACCCAGGGCAGCAGCCGGCCACCAAGGGGGCCGAGCCTGATTCACACCAGCAAAGGGTCTCACCATCAGGCCACCTGAAGCAGCCAGAGCCGCCGCTGCTCCAGCTGCTGTGATCCGGCGTCGGCGATCGGGATGAGGCGATAGCGCTCCGGCTGGGGATCCACGCTGCGCAGCGGCAGTATTTGCAGCTGGCCACGGCGGGCGATCAATAACTCCTGGGTCTCGCCTGCACGAAGAGCAGCGCTCAGCTGTTCGGGTTGGCGGATCCGTTCCCCATCAAGGGCCAGCACTTCATCGCCCACCATCAGCCCAGCCTGTTCCGCCGGGCCGGAGCGCCAGACCCGCTGAGCACTGAGCAGGCCCATCTCCATCCGGCAGCTCACACCGGCCCAGGGAACGCTGCTCATCTCCGCCTCCAACGTCAGACCCACACTCGATAGGTAGCCATCAAGATCGGGATCGTCGAGCTCATTGAGCCAGCGCGGAAGCTGATCGCGTAGGTCATTGGCCTGGGCGGAAAAGGCATCGACGAGATCCGCCTCGCTGTAACCCCGCCCCCAGCGGCCATGGCTTTGCCAGAGGCCTCGCAGGACGGCGGCCAGACAACTGCCCCGTAGGCGGAGATGCAAATCCAGGCAGAGGGCCACCACAGCACCTTTGAGGTAGTAGCTGACCTGACTATCCGGTGCGTAGGCATCCGCCTTGTAGAGCTTCACCCAGGCTTCCTGACTGCTGTGACGCAGGCTCTGGACGGAGCGACCAGGGGTGAGGCGGTAGCGGCTGAGGTCTTCGCCGAGGTCCTCAAGCAGCTGCTCGGATGAGCTCAGTCCAGCCGCATGGGGAAGGAATTGATCCAGGTAGCTGGTCACCCCTTCGGCGAACCAGAGACTGGGCACCACCGGGGGGCGGTGGTAGTCGATGGGCGTGAGCTCAGCGGGGCGCAAGCGGCGCACATTCCACTGGTGCAGGTACTCGTGGGCCACCAATTGCAAGAAGCGTCGATAGCCGTTGGGCTTCTCGAAATCGCGGCGGCCATAGACCAAGACCGTGGCGTTGTCGTGCTCCAGGCCGCCGTAGGCCTGATCGAGGAGATGCAGAACAAACAGGTAGTGATCGGCAGCGGGCCGATCGACACCCATCAAGCGGCAGCAGGCTTCGCAAACTCGCTGCAAATCCTCCACCAGGGTGGGATGACGATCCAACAGCCATTGATCGGCCCCCTGTGGGCCGGCCCAGCAGACCCATTGGTGCGGCACTCCAGCAACGCTGAACCGGAGAAGCTTGTGGGGCCCTGCCTCAAGCGGACTGTCCATCAGGGTGTCGAAATCCTTGGCAGTCCACACCGGCATGGCCGCGGTGGCGGAGGCGGTAGAACCCAGGGGGCTGAAAACCTGCCATCCCGGCGGCGTGGCACAGCTGAGCTGATGGGTCTCCCATCGCTCTCCCTCGAGTTCCAGCACCACGGCCGCCAGGGCTAAGAAGCCATGTTGGGCATCGAGGTGACAGGTCCGCACGGATAGTTCAGTGGCCAGCACCCGATAGCGAATCTCCAAGACACCGCCATTCGGATCAGGGCAGAGCTGCCAGGCAGCAGGTCCGAGCCGCTCTAACGAGAGAGACCTGCCGTCCTGAACTGCTTCCAGGCCCTCCAACTGGCGGACATAGTCGCGAATCAGATAGGAGCCTGGAGTCCAACCGGGCAATTGCAGCCGCATGCGAGCCAGCCGGGGCTGGACGCTCAACAGCACCCCGACCAAGTGGCGCTGAGGGTCACGGAGATCGAGGTGGACCTCAACCACGGCTCGCCTCAGAGCGCCAGCTCGAGCTTGACCTGGTTGAACTCGGACTGCGCGCTTGCAATCGCCTGAAGGGCGGCATAGCGGCGGGTGATCCGGCCGATCAACTGCTGCAGCGAGCGAGAGCGGCCAATGCGCTGCAGGTCGCTAACCAGAGCAAGGCTGCCGTCGCGCTCACGGCACCAGCCCAACCACTGCCCCTCGGGCAAGCGTGCCCGCAACACGACTGGATGACGCTGACCCGCAAAACCAACGAGATCTCCGCCCCGTTCAACGGTCAAATCCAGATCCGCCAATGCCCTGGCCAGGAGATCCTCGTCCCGCAGAACGGTTGGCAGGATGGAGAGATGGGACATGGGCCTACATCCGCTGCTCCAGACCCTAGCGAGAGCAGCCTGGCAATCCAGTGGCCGTTGCCACCGGATCCGCTCAGCTCGAGTGGGCGTCGCCTGCGGCTGGCGGTGATGGCTTCGGGGTCAGGCAGCAATTTCGAGGCCCTGGTATCGGCCTGCCGCAGGGGTGAGCTCGCCGCGGACGTTGTGCTGCTGGCGGTCAACAACCCAGGTTGCGGCGCCCAGGAGCGGGCGCAGCGTCTCGGCATTCCCTGGGAGCTCCACAACCATCGAACAGCGGCAAGCCGGCAAGCGCTTGATCTGGGCCTACGCAGCAGCTTTCACCAAGCCCGGGTGGATCTGGTGGTGATGGCCGGTTGGATGCGGATTGTGACCGAGGAGCTGATCGATGCCTTTCCCGAGCGTCTGATCAACATTCATCCTTCACTCCTGCCCAGCTTCCGGGGAGGACGAGCCATCGCTGACGCCCTGGAAGCTGGGGTGACGCTGAGCGGCTGCACGGCGCATTTGGTGAGCCTTGAGGTGGACACCGGCCCGATCCTGGTGCAAGCGGCCGTACCCGTGTTGCCAACGGATTCAGCCCAGAGCCTGGCTGAACGCATCCACCAGCAGGAGCACCGCATCCTGCCGCTAGCGGTGCGCCTTGCTGCGGAGCGCCTGGGGCTTCAGGGGTAGAAGGGCAGGAGCGGCAGACCTGTTTCTGCCGGGAGACCGGCCATCAGGTTCAGGCACTGCACTCCCTGGCCGGCCTGACCCTTCACCATGTTGTCGATGGCACTCATCACAATCACGCGTCCGGTGCGCCCATCGACTTGAACCGACAGCAGGGCGCGGTTGGTCTGGCGCACCCACTTGGTGGAGGGATAGGTGCCAACCGGCAGGACCTGCACACAGGGGGCATGGCGGTAGGCGGCTTCCAGCAGCGTGGTGACGTCTTCGGCCGTGAGACCGGGGTCACGCAAGCGGCCATACACCGTCGCCAACAAGCCCCGCACCATGGGGATCAGATGGGGGGTGAACTGCAGCTGGATCGCATGGCCTGAGGCGCGACTGCAGAGCTGCTCAATTTCGCTGGTGTGGCGATGGCCGATCACGCCATAGGGGGCAACGCCCTCCGAAGCCTCTGCCAGCAACAGATGCTCTTTGGCGGCACGGCCGCCACCGCTGGTGCCCGTCTTGGCATCGATCACGATGCCGCTGGTTTCAATCAAACCCTGCTTCAGCAAAGGCGTCAGCGCCAGCAAACTGGCGGTCGGGAAACATCCCGGCGCTGCCACCAGGCGTGCAGCTGCAATGCGCTCGGCCTCCCACTCCACGAGGCCATACACCGCCTCAGCGCAGAGATCCGTGTCTTGGCGAGGGAAGGAGCGGGCTTCGGAGGCATACACCTCCTTCCACTGATCCAGGGAGGTGTAGCGGTAATCAGCAGAAAGATCCACCACCTTCACTCCCCGCTCCAGCAGGGGAGGCACCAGCGTGGAAGCCAGGCCATTGGGAAGGCTCAAGACCGCCAGATCGGCCGCAGCTGCAATCGCCTCTGGATCCGGAGACTGCACCACTGGATCCCCCGGGAGGGGCAAAAACGGGATCAGTTCACTCCAGCGCTTGCCGCTGCTGCGTTCGCCACCGAGGAAGCTCACCTCCAGCTCGGGATGGCCCTGAAGCAGGCGCAGGGTCTGCAACCCGCCATAACCGGAGGCGCCGATCACCGCAACGCGCTTGCTGGCCATGCCGGGATGTCAGGAACGCCAGATCGTACCGGGCTCTATAAAAGTGGTTGCAACCCGGGCCCGGCGGGCCCTCCATCCCTGAACCAGTCCGCGTTCCAGTTCGACACCATCGCCGATGGCCTGGCGGCCATCCGCAATGGCGACATGGTGGTGGTGGTGGATGACGAAAACCGTGAAAACGAGGGTGATCTGATCTGCGCGGCTCAGTTCGCCACGCCGGAGCAGATCAATTTCATGGCGACCGAAGCCCGTGGCCTGATCTGCTTAGCGATGGAGGGCGAGCGGCTCGATGCCCTCGATCTGCCGCTGATGGTGGATCGCAACACCGACAGCAACCAAACCGCCTTCACGGTGAGTGTGGATGCGGGGCCGGAAAATGGCGTCAGCACAGGTATCTCAGCCGAAGACAGGGCCCGCACCATCCAGGTGGCGATCCATCCGGAGACTCGCCCTGCCGATCTGCGCCGCCCTGGCCACATCTTTCCGCTGCGGGCCAAACAGGGGGGCGTGCTGAAGCGGGCCGGACACACGGAAGCGGCCGTTGATTTGGCTCGTCTTTCCGGGCTCTATCCAGCCGGCGTGATCTGCGAAATCCAGAACGCCGACGGCTCCATGGCACGTCTACCCCAGCTGGTGGACTACGCCCGCCGCCACGGTCTGCGCTTGATCAACATCGCTGACCTGATCGGCTACAGGCTCGACACCGAACGCTTCGTGCGCCGTCAGGCGGAGGCCACACTGCCCAGCTCATTCGGAAGCTTCCGCGCCATTGGCTTTCGCAATGAGCTCGATGGCAGCGAGCATGTGGCCATCGTCAAGGGGAATCCAGAGCGAGCCACGGGGCCGGTGCTGGTGCGGGTTCACAGCGAGTGCCTCACCGGTGATGCCTTCGGCTCATTGCGCTGTGATTGCCGTCCACAGCTGGAGGCAGCCCTGCGCATGATCGAAGCGGCCGGCGAAGGGGTCGTTGTGTATCTCCGTCAGGAGGGCCGTGGCATTGGCCTGATCAACAAACTGCGGGCCTATTCCCTGCAGGACGGTGGACTGGACACGGTGGAAGCCAATGAACGACTGGGCTTTCCCGCTGACCTACGCAACTACGGGGTTGGGGCCCAGATCCTCAGCGATCTCGGTGTGCATCGACTGCGTCTGATCACCAACAACCCGCGCAAGATTGCCGGCCTGGGCGGCTACGGACTGCAGGTTGAAGACCGGGTGCCGCTGGTGATGGATCCAAGCCAGCACAACGCCGCTTACCTGCAAACCAAGCAGGCCAAGCTCGGGCACCTGATGGATCACCCCAGTGGCCATGGCCCGGCGGCCGTCCTCGCTTGGACCAGCACTGATCAGGACTTGAGCAGTGAAAGCAAAGCAGCGCAGATCCAGCAATTGCGCGACTGGTGCGAGCAGCACAGCCTCGATCTGGAGCTCGAGGAGCATTCGCGGGTGCTGGCCTTGCTCAACCAGCCGGACCTGGCGGTGTTGGTGCCCAGCGGTGAGAGCGC
>JBEDHJ010000161.1:0-6205 GCA_041174205.1 Cyanobacteriota bacterium
ACGCCGGGTGAACGCACGATCTGGTTCACGATCACGCGCTCGGCGCCGTTGATGATGAACGTGCCGCGCTCGGTCATCAGGGGCAGTTCCCCGATGAACACTTCCTGCTCCTTGATTTCGCCGGTCTCCTTGTTGACCAGGCGGCAGGTCACATACATCTGAGACGCGAAGGTCGCGTCACGACGCTTCGCCTCTTCCACATCGTGGCGGGGGCGCTTCAGGCGGTACTCGCTACCGATGAAGTGCAGCTCAAGCTTGCCGGTGTAATCGGTGATCGGCGAGAAGCTCTCAAGCTCCTCGATCAGGCCCTTCTCCAGAAACCATTTGAAGCTCGCGCGCTGTACCTCCACCAGATCGGGCAGGTAAGTGGCGGTCTTGGCGACCTGGATCGCGCTGCTCATGCGGGGAACCTGCAGGAACGGGTTGGACGGAACGACGGGGCCTGGGGCAGAGGACCTCAGGGGCTGAAGCGAGGAAGAGACGATGCGGCGCGCAGGCGCAGCGGACGACCCATGAATGGCGCAGCAGACGACAGAGCAAGCCGCTCCGTGAGGGAGTGGCTGGCCCGCCGGCAGACCTATTCAGCTCGCTTCAACCCAGGAGGCAACGACAACTCGCACCGGAAAGACAACAGCACCACGGGGATGGGCAGGCCCACCAGAACTCTGGTGAGCGCTTTCGGGCTGCAACGGGCTCGGATAAACCACAACCCGCTGCCAGGCCAATGAACCATCATACATTGTGAAGTCCCGGCCCGAATAGGGCGCAGGCGTTGCTGGTGCTCTGGCGCGCCACCGCTTGCAGGGTCTCGCCGCGCAACTCCGCCACCCGCTCGGCCACGGCCGCCACATAGGCGGGTTCATTGCGCTTACCCCGCCGCGGCACCGGCGCCAGGAATGGGCAATCGGTCTCCACCAGGTAGCGATCCGCCGGCACCTGCTGGGCGCAGGCATGGGTATCACTGGCCTTGGGGAACGTGACGTTGCCGCTGAAGCTGATGTAGAGGCCTAGTTCCAGGAAGCCAGCCATCTCCTCAGGCGTGCCGCTCCAGCAATGCATCACTCCGCGGGGACAGGCGCCGCGGCCCGCCCGCTCGCGCAACTCAGCAAGCATCGGCTCGGCCGCATCACGGCAGTGGATGATCACCGGCCGATCGAGCTCCACCGCCAGATCCAACTGAGGCCGCAGCATCGCCAACTGCTGCTCCAGGTTGTGATCGCGAAACAGATCGAGGCCCAGCTCGCCGATCGCCACCACGCGCGGATCGTCGAGGGCAGCCGCCTTCAGCACCGCAGGCGTATCGCTCTGCCAGTGCTGCGGGTCAAGGGGATGCACCCCTACGGCGTAGCGCAACTCCGGGAAACGATCGGCCAGGGCTCGGATCGCCGGAATTTCCGAAGGCTCCACACATGCGTGAAGGAGGCGGCCCACACCGGCATCACGCCAGCGCTGGGCCACCTCCTCCAGGTCGTCATCGAAATTGCGGAAGACGATGTGGCAGTGGCTGTCAATCAGCGGAGCCTCAAGGGTCTCCAGGGCGACAGCCGCAGCCATGGCAACAGGGTTCAACGCGTTGGAGAAACCCTAAGCAATGCGGCATCGAAAGCCGATCAGGCCTTGGCAGCAGGCTCAACAGCGTTCTTCACGGCAGCGCTGATGCGGGACTTCTGGTGAGCACCGTTGTTGCGGTGCAGCACACCCACTTTCACAGCCTTATCGATCTTGCTGAATGCAGCACTCATCGTGGTCTGCACGGCCTGCTTGGCTGCATCACCGGGCTGCTGGGTGTAGGCCACGCAGGCGGCGAAGCAGCGCTTCATCAGGGTGCGCACCGCAGACTTGTAGGTGCGGTTGTGCAGGCGATTGCGCTCGGCGATCAGAACGCGCTTCTTCGACGACTTGTTATTGGCCACAGGCGGTACTGCGCTGGCTCGGCAAACGAGGACTCTACCCCCAGGCCCGACCGGGCACGTCCACGCGGGCCTCTAGCTTGACGGGAGCCCACCCACCGACATGACCGCTCAGGCCAGCGACCCCTGTGCACTGCGGATCGAATTGCTCCACGACGCTCAGGTCGCAGGCGCGCGCCTCGAAGCCATTGCCGAGCGCACCGGCGGCGGCCAGAGCCGCGAGGCCGCTCAGCGGGTGGACGCGATCATCGAGCAGGTGCAGCAGCAAGGCGACGCAGCCTTGATGGAGCTCACCGAGCGGTTTGACGGGGTGCGGCCCGACCCGTTGCGGGTGCCCGCGGCAGCGCTGGAAGCCGCCTGGCAGGCCACTCCAGAGGAGCTTCAGGAGGCTTTGAAGCTGGCCCACCGCCGCATCGTCGACTTCCACCAGCGGCAGAAACCCGCTGATCTGGCGGTGACCGGCGTGCATGGCGAGCGGCTCGGCCGCCGCTGGCGGCCTGTGGAACGCGCCGGCCTCTACGTGCCCGGTGGCCGCGCCAGCTATCCCAGCACCGTGTTGATGAATGCCGTGCCGGCCAAGGTGGCGGGGGTGCAGCGGCTGGTGATGGTCACCCCGCCCGGACCTGATGGCCAGGTGAATCAGACCGTGCTCGCCGCAGCCCACTTAGCGGGCATCAGCGAGATCTATCGGGTGGGCGGCGCCCAGGCGGTTGCGGCTCTCGCCTACGGCACCGAATCCATCCCCCGGGTGGATGTGATCACCGGCCCAGGCAACCTCTACGTGACCCTGGCCAAGAAAGCCGTCTACGGCCGAGTGTCGATCGATTCGCTGGCGGGGCCCAGCGAGGTGCTGGTGATCGCCGACCACACCGCCAACCCCGAGCATGTGGCCGCGGATCTGCTGGCCCAGGCCGAACACGATCCGCTGGCAGCAGCGATCCTGCTCACCACCAGCCCCGAGCTGGCGGCGGCAGTGCCAGCTGCGATCGAGGCGCAGCTGGCGGGGCATCCCCGCGCCGCCATCACCCGCCAGGCCCTCAACGACTGGGGCCTGATCGTGGTGTGCGAGAGCCTGGATCAGGCGGCCCGACTCAGCGATCGCTTCGCCCCCGAGCACCTGGAGCTGCAGGTGGAGCGCCCCGAGCCTCTGGCGGATCAAATCCAGCACGCGGGCGCCATTTTCCTGGGGGCCTGGACTCCGGAGGCGGTGGGCGACTACCTGGCCGGGCCCAATCACACCCTGCCCACCTCAGGCACCGCCCGCTTCGCCGGAGCACTGTGCGTGGAAACCTTCCTGCGGCACACCAGCTTGATTCAGTTCAACCGGCAAGCCCTAGAGGCCACCGGCGGCGCCGTGGGCACCCTCGCCGACAGCGAGGGGCTCCACAGCCACGCCGAATCGGTGCGCCGCCGGCTGAGCTGACTCAGCGCTTCACCAGATCGCGCACGCCGGCAACGCCGTCGTTGATTTCACCCACCAGCACCTGGTCGGTGATGTTCACGAACAAGCCGTTTTCCAGCACGCCGGGAAGGTTATTGATCTCCTTCTCGAGGCCGATGGGATCGGTGATGCCGCCGGCGAACTTCACATCCAGCACCAGGTTGCCCTGGTCGGTCACCACCGGGCCGGCCTTCTTGACGGCCATGCGCAGCTGTGCGTCTCCTCCCATTGCCTTCAGTTGGCTCTGCACCTGGCGCCAGGCGCCGGGCAGCACCTCAACCGGCAGCAGAAAGCCGAGGTTGAGGGTGTCGACCAGCTTGGTGGAATCCACCACCACCACGAAACGCTCGGCCCGCACCGCCACCAGCTTCTCCTGCACATGGCAGGCGCCGCCGCCCTTAATGAGCTGGAAGGAGGGATCCACCTCATCGGCACCATCGATGGCCAGATCGATGCGATCCACGGCGTTGAGGCTCTGCAGGGGGATGCCCAGCTCAGCAGCGAGAACTTCGCCCTGGAAGGAGGTGGTCACACCCACGATGTCGGTGAGCTCACCGCTGTTGAGCTTGGCGCCGAGGGCCTTGATCATCAAGGCGGCTGTGGAACCGGAGCCCAGGCCCACCACCATGCCGCTGCGGATCTGCTCGGTGGCAGCCGCCGCTACGGCCTGCTTCATCTGATCCTGCAGATCCACGCTTGATGCACAAAGGGGGGCCGTGACCGTAGCTCAGGCGCTGGGAAGCGCCTCCGGGCTGATCGAGAGCTGCAACTCCTGCTGACCGCGCAACACCGTGAGCGGCAAGGCCTCGCCCACCTGGGAGGCTTCCACCAGGCGCAACAGGGCGCCGGGATCCGGCACGGTTTGCTCGGCGGCAGCAACTACCAGATCGCCACGGCGCAGCCCGGCCTTCTCCGCAGGGCTATCGGGAATCACACGCTGCACCAAGGCTCCATCGCGCTCCGGCAGCTGCACCAGCGCATTGGGATCACTGTTGTTATCCCGGGCCAGGCGTGGATTGAGGGGCACCAACTGCAGCCCCAGATAGGGGTGTACCACGGCCGTGCCATTGCCCAGCTGGGCCGCCACTCCCTTCGCCAGGTTGATCGGGATCGCAAAGCCCAGGCCCGCCCCCGGTCCGGAGCGCACCAGGGTGTTGATGCCCACCACCTCACCATTGGCGTTGATCAACGGCCCACCGGAATTGCCGGGATTAATGGCGGCATCGGTCTGAATCAATTCCAGACGCTTATCCGAGAAACCGAGGCTGGTGATGTTGCGGTGCAGGCTGCTGACAATCCCGAGGGTCACCGTGCGCTCCAGGCCGTAGGGCGTACCCAGGGCGATGGCCCAGTCGCCGACGTCCAGCGCTTCCGAATCACCAAGCGGCGCCGCCTTCAGACCCGACGTGCGAGGAATGCGCACCACCGCCAAATCGGTGATCGCGTCCGTGCCGAGAACGGTGCCCTCCAGATCGCGGCCATCGGCCAGGGTCACTTCGACCCGATCGGCACCATCCACCACATGGGCGTTGGTGAGCACCAACCCCTTGGCATCGATCACGATCCCCGAGCCCTGACCGCGCTCGCGGGTGTGAGGCAGCTGATCGCCGAACAACTCGCGCAGCAACGGGTCGCTGAAGGAGGGATCCAGGCCGATCCGAGGCACGCTGCGCTCGGTGTCTATCCGCACCACCGCTGGCGCCACGCGCTTCACAGCGGCACTGACAAAGCTGCCGCCAGGCGCGGCTGAGGCCCCATCGGCCCAGGCGGGCAGGGCCATCAGCAGGCTGAGCAACAGCACCAGGGGCAGAGCAGACAGGCGGCGCACAGCGGCCCAGGCGAATCGCTGCAGGCTAGGCAGGCTCCCAGGGCCGCCAGCGCAGCAGCCGGGTGCTGATCACCCCATCGGAGGCCAGCTCCAGCAGACGGCCACCCGGCCAATCGGCATGGCCCAATGGGCAAGCTTGCGCCGCAGCAAAGGCGGCAAGGGTGGAGGGGCACCCCCAGAGCGGCAAGGGCGCGGCGGCGTTCGGGCGGGGCAAGCAGCCCTGCCAGTGCTGATGCACATGGCCGAACACCAGACCCCGCACCTTCTCACAGGCGAGCAAGGGATCCAGCAGCTGCTGCGGATCGCTCAGGCCGATGCCATCGAGACCGGGGCTGCCAATCGCCACAGGCGGGTGATGCAAGGCCACCAGCAAGGGGCGATCCGCCCGCTCCAGTTGATGCCGCAACCAGTCGAGCTGAAGCGGATCGATCCACCCCTCCACCGCCCCAGGCCGGTGGCTGCTCAACAGCAGCAGGCCCCAACCGGCCAGCGGCAGCACATCCGGGGCCAACCAGGCCTTGCGGCCCAGGGCTGCACGCAGCAGGGCGGCGTGATCGTGGTTGCCGGGCAGCAGAGCCACAGGCACGGCCCAGCGTTCCAACAACGCACGCAGGTGCACATAGCCACCCCAGCTTTCGTCCTGGCAGAGATCACCGCTGATCAACAGCAGATCCGGCCGTGCGCCCACCTGGGTCAGTGACTGCTCCCAGGCGTGCTGCAGGCAGGCCAGGGCCTGACGGCCGCGGCAGAGCCCCTCTGGATCAGCCAGCAGGTGGGGATCACTGAGTTGGAGAACCCGGATCACGGCGCAGGGGGTTGCGGCGTTGGCCCTAAGTTGCCGTCTCCGACTCGCTCTGGCATGGCTGCAATCCCCCCGGGCACCCGCCAACGCTGCACCCTCTGCCAGGTGGAGATTCAGGGCATGGCCGGCGGCGGCGACCTGGTGCATTTCAGCCAGGGCGGCCCCTCCACCCGCTCCAAGCTCTGGGCAAGGGTGTGCCAATACCTGCGCACCGATGAGCAGAA
>JBEDHJ010000162.1:0-10985 GCA_041174205.1 Cyanobacteriota bacterium
GAACCAGGAAGCTCTATTTTTCGGAGCCTTTCCTAGACCAGGACGGATCCATCGTGAAGCTTTCTAAAACCTGATCCAGGCGACCACGACATGCCAACAGCGAAGCCTGCAACCGGTGGTGCCGAGGCCCCTGGGGATGTTCATTGATTGCTCGAAGAAAGACGCATTCACCGAGTCAGCACTGAGAACACGGGTCGGGAGAGCGGCCGGCGGGAGGCAAAGCCTCTCGAGATGGCTCAGATCACCGAGACCGTGGTGCCCTTACGGCCCTGGAAATAACGAGCGATCGCATGGGCAACTACTGCAGGGATCAGGCGGAGCGTTTTGAAGTACTTAACGCGGCAACCTATGGGTGTGGTGATGCGCTCATGGCTATAGGCCTTGATGCCAACTGCTTCGCAGAAGCCCAAGGGCTACGGGATAGGCACGAGAGCCTGAAAGACCTCACAGCACTAGCAGTGCACACGGAACTGCGCCTCTGGGACAAGCCGTGAGCTGGTCCACCGCAACACCTCGAAGCAGCCGACGAACCCCGCAACAGAGCGTTAATATCTGTAACATTCGCTTGACTGCCATGTCCAGCTCCGACTTCAAGATTCCCTACCAGCGCACGGGCTTTGTTCCCTTTGCGGAATCCCTCAACGGCCGCCTGGCCATGCTCGGGTTCGTGATTGCGATCGCCACCGAAGCGCTCAGCGGCAAGGGCATCCTCGGCCAGCTGGGGCTGGGCTGATGAGCCTCCTGATCCCCGCTCTGCTGATCACCGCCTGGCTGGTCACGGCCCTGGTTGGCCGCTCCGCCAACGCCTGAACCAGTGGCACAGCCCGCCCCGCCATGGAACGCTCCGACCTTCTGATTGCTTTTCTGGCATTGGGCGCCGCGGTGATGAGCCTTGGCGCCTGGTTGTGGTCGACCCTGGGACAACGCCAGGGCTGAGGTCTCACCAGCGACGAACGAAGCGGTTCAACCGCACCCACCAGCAGACTGTGCGCTGCTGATCAACACCCTGGACAATGGGGGCGCCCCAAACACCAGCCATAGACCATCCCCTGGTGTTTGTGGTGGCTCCAGCCGCATGCCTCCCGGAAGCTGAGGCCACATGGGAAGACCTCGCCTTAGCCCAGCGCCAAGGTCCGGGTGGTGCCTTCGCCCTGCGCATCTTCACGGCAGGCACCACGGCAACCGACAATCTGGCCGATCACCCCTGGTCAGGCGACAGCCCATCGCGCCGTTGTATCTGCGATGCCGTGGTGCCGCAGTTCGATCCGCGCAGCAACGCCATTGGCGTGTACCAGAGCGGAGCTGACCCCAACCAGTTCCACTGCCTCGATCGCTTCGAACTGAGCGAGGCCAGCAATGAAACCTGCTGGTTTTATCCCACCCACGACGGCACCTTTCTCAGCTGGGAGCGAGCCCTCACGATCGGGCTGGAGCCAGGCATGGTTCCGGCAGAAGCCCAACACCAACTCCCCAGCTCCTACGAACGCAGCCAGCTCACCCTGCTCTGGAGCCTGCTCGCCGACGATGTAAGCCTCACCTGCGTTGGCCTCACCTACGGCGGACAACGCATCGAATGGCCGCAAGTCCATCGCCATCCAGAGCCCATGGCCACCTGGAGCTTGTTCACGGTCGACACCCAGGGTGAGGTGACGCTCACCATCAACGGCTCGCAAACCGTGTTTCAGCCCGCGGCCTGAATTGGCACGGCTATCAAGGCGTGCAGGGGCCATTCGCGTTCACGATCACCTCATCGCCAAGCTTCACGCTGCTGAGCAACACCTTCAGGATCGGCGCCCCAAGATTCACGCATCCCCCAGTAATCCGCTGACCGATCCGGGCATCGTTGTTGCTGCCGTGGAGGGCGAAGCTATACCAGCGGAATTTGCCGTCGT
This sequence comes from Cyanobacteriota bacterium, assembly GCA_041174205.1. GTDB lineage: Bacteria > Cyanobacteriota > Cyanobacteriia > PCC-6307 > Cyanobiaceae > Vulcanococcus. The sequence continues at coordinate 1,893 of JBEDHJ010000162.1, forward strand.
AGGTGTTGAAGCGAAAAGGCTGTTTCACGCTCTTCACTGGAGCGAGGCTCACGTATCCGATGCCGTATTCCCCGATTTCCCCATCACCGCTGAAGTCAATCGAGTTCATGCTCTTGAACAGCATCTGCTTCAATTCAGCCTCGGTTTTGCCCGACTGCTTGATCAAGGCCGGGTCCATCTCAAAGCGATCGTTGCTGAGGATGGCATTCACCTTGAAGGTGCCCAGCGGGGTATAGCCCTCCTCAAACCGGCTACCGGCGCAGGTCACGCCATTTTTGCCGTAGCCCACCTTGAAGATCTTGCGGTCTTCCCCCAGCGGAAGCACGCCAAAACTCTTGGAAGAATCCTTGAGATCGAGGTTGATCTGGATCGGGCCGGTCACCACCGATGCCGGCTTGCTGGTCTTCTGCGCTGAGCTGCACCCCACCAGCGTTAGAGCCAGCCCCACCACAGCAAGCGACGGCAAGCGGAGCATGGCGGCCAGACAAGTGCGCCCATGATGCCGAACTAAACCGGCATCACCAGCAGACCATCACGGGGACTGGGGCTGGGAATCAACGCCAGGCTCAGATCCTGATCAGGCTGCAACTGCAGCCGCACCTGGCGCAGCAGGCCCACGGCCATCAGCCGGATTTCCAGCTCCGCCAGAGCCTTGCCGAGGCACACCCGCTCACCACCGCCAAACGGCAGCAGGGTGAGGCCGCTCTCGCCGTCGAGATGCCGCTCAGGCCGGAACTGATCGAGATCGTCCGCACCGCTGGCGCTGACGCGGTTGGAGGCGGCCAGGGCCACCTGCACCACGCGACCGGACGGCACCTGCACGCCCGCAAGCACCAGCGGTGCGGTGGTGCGGCGGAAGAACCCACCCACAGGCGGATTCAGGCGCATCACCTCCTGCACCACCGCCGTGAGGCGCGGTGTGGACTCCCCCTCAAATCCAGGCCAGGGCAGAGCCTCGATTTCCTCCTGCAGCCAGGCCGCTTGTTGGGGATGCTGCAACAGGGCGGCCATCAGGCAGCTCAGGGAAGAAGCCGTGGTTTCATAGCCGGCGAACAGCAGCAACAACAGCTGCTCCACCAGATCGTCGTCCGTGAGGGGCAAGCCGGCCTCATCGACGGCGCCACTGAGCAGATCCAGGCCACCGCTGCGTTGCTCCGGGGCACGCTGCAGCACCTGCTTCAACCGCTCCAGCAGCCGCGCCCGAGCCTGCAACGCGCGGGCAAATGGGCTCCCCGGAATCGCCATGGGCACGGAAAACAGTGCCCGCGTCCAGATCTCGAAATCGGCGAACAACGCCTCCACATCGCTGCCCTCCAACCCCAACACCACCGAGGCGATCACGCTGAAGGCAAAGCGGCGCATCCGATCCACCAGCCTCAGCGGCTGGCGTGCCTCCTGCAGCTCGAGAGCCAAGCCATCCACCAATGCCACGATCTGCGGCGTGTAGCGCTTCAACGCCGCTGCGGAAAACAACTGCCCAACGGCCCGGCGGCGGGCCCGGTGGTCAGCACCGTTGCGGTTGGCCAGCGAACGGCTCCCCAGGAGTTGCCGCACGCTCTCGGGCCACCAACCCTCGGTGGCCTCCGGCTGGGCCAGCAGCTCGCTGATCGCCTGGCCGCCGCGGATGAACACCAGCTGCTGCCCCACCAGCCGGGTTTCGAACACATCACCCAGCTGGGCAAAACGGCGACTGGCGAAATCCGGATCGCGGAAGAAGGCCCATGCCTCGAGCAGTCCCGTCACCGCCCCTGTGCTCGGCAGCGGCTGATGCGCTGTTTTACCCATGACAGCGATCGCCCCGCTGATGAGCATTGAAACAGCCGCTGCTCAAACCATGACAGGCATCTGGGAATTCGCCCATCCGCAGGCCATCGCCTGGGGTGTGGGTCTGGCCGTGTTGATCGCAGCCATCAGCGTGGAAGGTCTCGCTCTCTGGAACGCCACCCACCCCCATCACTGAGACGGGGCTCGATCAGAAGATCCCCAGGGTTTTCTTTTTGCAGTAGCCGGCGCCAATGTTCATCCAGCCGGAGGGGCAAGCCTCTCCGTTGGTGGGCTGCACCTGGTAGTAGATCGGCGAGTAGCAGCTCTGCTTCAGGTCATTCACGTAGCCCAGCGGGCACTGGTCGTAACCCGGCAGTTTGGGGATGCGGTTCTGGGCCATGACTGGGCTGGAGCTCAGCAGCGATGCACCCGCCAGAGCCAATCCCGCTGCAACGCGAAGCGATGTCACCGCTGACTGTTCAACTCGCCCAACCATAGGAAGAGGGTCTGAGACTGCCAGGATGACGGGCATGACTTTCACCGTCTACAGCCACGACGCCTGGGGGACAGCCGACGTGGGCCGATTCCCAACCCTGGAGCAGGCTCGAGAGGTGTTTCAGGCGCTGCAAAGCGACCGCTGGTTCCTGGCTGATGGCACGGTTCGTGGGCTGTCGATCGTGGAGAGCAGCAGCGGCGGCGGGGAGGAGCGCACCATCGATACCTTCAGCTTTCCTGGCCGCTGAGGGTTGCCGGCGAGATCCTTAAAACAGTTGGATCGAATACTGCCGGCAAGCAATGGCTCTGGTCAGGATGCTCCTCCAAGGCGAAGGGAGCACCGATGGCGATGCAACGGATCTACCGGCTGATCGATGCGTGCTTTGAACCACACCAGCATCTCGACGATTGCTACGGCAGCCTGGATGACGCCATCAACGATGCAGTGGCCTGGCTTCAGCAGGTTGGAGCAGAACCGCAGCAACAACTGATTGGTGTTGAAGTGTGTGCTGCCAATGGCGATTGGCGCACCTGCAGGCTGCCGGCACCCCTGCTTTGCAGCCTGCCGATCTGAGTCGTATCAAGCCGCCAGACAATCGCGCCAGGCCTGCTGACAATTCACCCGAAAACGCATTGGCGTCATGCCATAGCAGTGGCGAAAGATGGAACAGGCCTTGAAGATGTTGTCGAATCCAACCCGGCGCAGCAAGAACCCCAGATCAGCACCCGGATCATCAGCAATGGCGGTGTAGAGCAGGGCTGCCTTAACCGCCCAGATCTCTTCCTGAAGACAGGTGCCTTCCAGTTCAGCCAGGATCCACTCAGCACGCATCCGCGTCAGCCCGAGCTCCTCGCAAATCAGCTCCGGCGAGAGCAGCTCGAATCGCCGGTGGTGAATGGTGTGGCGAATGGCAGCCACATCTGCCTTGGCCTGCAGCGCATCAATCAACTCGCCATTGAAGAACTCAACCATGAGGGCTCCCAGGAAATGAGTTGGCCGGATGGATTTGAAGCAGCCAAACCGTAGGGCAAGAATCCGGAATCGAGCCAAGAATCTTGCTCTCCAGACACAGCAGAAACAACACAGATCCGTAGCAAAAGCTACTTAGCTCTGTTCCGTCTTTGTCCAATAGCGATACAGCCAAACACCACCGCCGCTCCAGAGGAATGTCCAGAGCACAAAGGTGGTGGCGGTGCCGAGCTGACCCGTTTCCAGGGAATACACACCGGCATTGATCAGGCCGGCATCAATCAGAGATCCTCCGATCCCCCACCCCAGCACCCAGGTGAGCAAGAAGCCGATGGCCTGCAGATTTCCCGTCATGCCGCGGCGCTGTAACGGCGGTTCACTTCATCCCAGTTGAGCAGATCCCACCAGGCACTGATGTAGTCGGGCCGGCGGTTCTGGTAGTTGAGGTAATAGGCGTGCTCCCACACGTCGAGCCCGATCAAGGGCGTGCCGTGCTCAACCTCTGGCAGATCCATCAGCGGGTTGTCCTGATTGGCGGTGCTGGTGATCGCGAGGCCCCCATCCGGGGTGCGGATGAGCCAGGCCCAACCGGAACCAAACCGCGCTGCGGCCGCCTGACTGAACTGGGTCTGCATGGCCTTCAGCGACCCGAAGCTGGCCTCGATCGCCGCCAACAATTCAGCAGAAGGCTCGCCGCCCTGGCCCGGGGGCGCCATCACCGCCCAAAACTGGGTGTGATTCCAGTGGCCGCCGCCGTTGTTGCGCACGGCCACAGGAAATCGGGCGATCTGGCCCTGCAGGGCATCCACACTGAGCTTGGCCAGCTCAGGATTCGCCTTGATCTGGCCGTTGAGATTGGCCACGTAGGCACCGTGGTGCTTGTCGTGGTGGATGGTCATGGTGGTGCCGTCGATCACCGGCTCCAGAGCATCCGGGGAGTAGGGCAACGGTGGCAGCGTGAACTCCGCCGCAGCGGGAAGAGCCGCACCCACCATCAGCAGGAGGGCAAGCAAGCCGCGAAACAGGAAGCGCTGGATCACAGACCAAACAGTCAGCGATCCCCAGCCTGCCTTGGCATCAGAAGAGTTGGGTGGGCTGCGTGTGAGGAGTGCAGCCCACGTGCTCCTCTGCAATGAGCACCGCTCGGTCATGGCACCGGCGGCCCACAAGGCGCAAGCCCAGATGGATACTTGTGTACAAGTGTTCTGTGGGTATGGCCGAAAAGCGCTGCACCTCAAGCCGCGACGGCAAGGTGCTTCTCTCCTGCTGGATCACCCAGGAGCTGCGCATGGAGCTCGATCGGGTCTGGGCGAGCAAAGGGCACAGGCCCCACGGCCGCACCCAGAAGGGCATGGAAGACATGATCGCGGCCTACTTGGCTGCTCATGCTCAACAGGAGTCCTGATCCATGGGCTCACACCACGACCACAGCCAGTCAGCTCAGGCGTTCCGCTGGAGCATCGCGCTCAATGCCGGCCTCACGGCCCTGCAGCTGGTGATCGGCTTCGGATTTGGCTCCCTTGCCCTGATCGGTGATGCCCTGCACAACCTCGGAGATGTTGTCGGCCTGGTGCTCGGCTGGGGCGCCGACCAACTCAGTCGCCGCCCCGCCAGCGGACGCTTCACCTACGGCTATGGCCGCAGCACCCAGATCGCCGCACTGATCAACGGCTTGTTGATCTTTGCGGCCGGATCCGTGGTGGTGGTGGAAGCGATTCAGCGCCTGTTCCAGCCCGTGCCCCTGGTGGCCGGCCCCGTGGCCTGGGCCGCTGCCGCAGGGATCGTGATCAATCTGGTGTCGGCAAAGTTGTTCGGGCACAACCACCAGCACGACCTGAATCAGCGGGCAGCTGTGCTGCACCTGCTCACCGATGCGGCGGTGTCGGTCGCTGTGCTGATCAGTGCCGTGGTGGTGGGCCTCACGGGTTGGCTGTGGCTCGATGCGCTCACCGCCATTGGCGTGGGTGCCGTTGTGGTCTGGAGTGCCGTGGATCTGCTGCGGGAGGCAATCGCCCTGAACCTCGATGCCGCACCCCGGCATGTGGATCTGGAGCAGGTGCAAGCAACGCTCTTGGCACTGCCTGCCATTCAGACGGTTGAGGCGCTGCACATCTGGAGTGTCAGCACCTCACGCACCGCACTCACGGCCCATCTCGTGGTGGATCCACAAGCGCTCAAGACAGGCGAACTGAACCAACAACACCTGATCGAGCAGGCCCAGCACGCGCTTGCAGAGATCGGTATCCGTCAGAGCACCCTGCAAGTGGAAACCAGCCATCACCACTGCAACGAACACCGATGAAGCTGCCCCTCAGGCCCAAGGGCGGTGCGAGCGACAGAGCTCTGGGTGCCCTCAGCAGAAACCGGGCTCGACGTCTTGCAACACCAGCTCCCCAATCTCCGGCATGAGCACTCCGCTTCCTTCCGATCCCAGCGTGGCCGCCTTCGGGGCCAGCCTCACCGCCATCACCCTGGCGGAGCTGGGAGACAAGACCTTTTTCATGGCCTTGATCCTTGCGGCGCGGCACCGCGGCCGGGATGTCTTCATCGGCGCCTTCGGAGCCCTGACGGCCGTCACGCTGATTTCCCTGGGGCTCGGCTACGGCCTGCGGGAACTCCTCCCCACCAGCGTGGTGCCGTGGCTGGCCACGATTCTGTTTGTGGGCTTCGGCGCAAAGCTGCTGCTGGATGCCCAGCGCATGGCTGCTGATGAAGCCGAGGCAGAAGAGAAAGAAGCGGAGAAGTTGATCGATGCAGCGGAGAGCCGCTCGCGCATCAACACCACCTGGGCCGTGATCTTGGAGGCTTTCGCGTTGGTGTTCATCGCCGAGCTGGGCGATCGCACCCAGTTCACAACGGTCTTTCTGGCCACCGCACCTGCCTTCACCTTTGCGGGGCTGCTGGCGGGAACCCTGGCGGGCCATGCCCTGGTGACCTGGCTGGCCGTGGGTGCCGGCAAGTGGATCGGCGGACGCATCAGCGAGCCCTTGCTCTATCGCCTCAGCGGCGGATTATTCATCGCCTTCGGTCTGTTTTCTCTGCATCAGGCCCTCAGCTGAGCCATGCCCCTAACGGCTCCCTAACAACCCTCGCCATCGGCTCGCCCAGGGGCGGGCGAGGTTGAGGCAGCACGGAGCAACGCAGGATGGAGGTCTTGCCGCTGATCGCCCTGGATGCCGACACCGCCCCCGATCGCCGGCCGCGAAGCTGAACTGCTGGCTCTGATGCAACAACCGCGTGCGCCGCGTGAGCCTGATCAACGGCGCCAGGGCATGCGGTCGGCCTTCGCCTGTGCCTTGCACATGCATCAGCCCACGATTCCAGCCGGGACCAATGGGCAGCTGATCTCGCATCTCCAATACATGCTGGAGCACCCGGGCGAAGGCGATAACCACAACGCCGAGCCCTTTGCGCAGTGCTACCGGCGCATGGCGGATCTGATGCCGCAGCTGATCAGCGAAGGCTGCGAACCGCGGATCATGCTCGATTACTCCGGCACCCTGCTCTGGGGATTCGAGCAGATGGGACGGCACGACATCCTCGATGCCCTCCGCTATCTCACCTGCGACCCGCTGATGCAGCGGCATGTGGAGTGGCTGGGCAGCTTCTGGGGGCATGCCGTGGCCTCCTCCACGCCGCTGGCTGATCTCACGCTGCAGATTCAGGCGTGGCAACACCACTTCGCGGCCCTGTTCGGCGATGAAGCTCTGCAGCAGGTAAGGGGGTTTTCCCTGCCGGAGATGCATCTGCCCAATGACCCTGATGCCCTGCACGCCCTGGTGGCGGCCCTGAAGCGCTGCGGTTACCGCTGGCTACTGGTGCAGGAGCACAGCGTCGAACAGCTTGATGGCTCAGCCCTGAGCCATGCGCAATGCCTCGTGCCCCATCGGCTTGAGGCCCGCAACCGCGCCGGCGACATGGTGAGCATCACCGCTCTGATCAAGACCCAAGGTTCCGACACGAAGCTGGTGGGGCAGATGCAGCCCTTCTATGAAGCATTGGGACTGAGCCCTGTGCGCTTGGGTGCAGCAACCATCCCGCCATTGGTGATTCAAATCGCCGACGGTGAAAACGGTGGCGTGATGATGAACGAGTTCCCGTCTGCCTTCGTTCAGAGCTACCAGCGCATTCGCGATAGCTCCGGAGACACAGCAGCCGTGAACGGCAGCGAATACCTCGATCAACTGGAGGCGGCCGGTGTCAGCGAGCACGACTTCACTCCGATCCAGGCTGCTGGTCAACACGATGTTTGGACGCAGGAGGAGTCATCAACTGAGCCAACCCTGGAAGGCTCCTCCTGGACCAACAGCATCAGTTGGGTTGAGGGGTACGCCAACGTTCTGGAGCCGATGCAGGAGCTCAGCGCTCAATTCCATCGCCGTTTCGATCCTCGGATCGCCAGCGATCCAACGATCACCTGCAGCAACGGCTATCAAAATGCGCTGCTGCACCTGCTCTTGCTGGAAACCAGCTGCTTCCGCTACTGGGGGCAAGGCACCTGGACCGATTACGCCCGCGACTTGCATCGCCGCGGCGGCGCGCTGATTGAACAGGCCGCCTGAGGCAGCCCCGGCGCCACCGAGCCCGAGAGACCCGCGCAATCTTTCGTTACAATCAGGCCAACAGCTTCCGCCCCAGTGGTCGCCACCGTTGCCATCGACTTTGTGAGCCTGCTGTTCGGCATCCCCCTGCGGCAGCTGGCAACGGCAGCCAGCCTGCTGCGGCTTATCCCTGGCTGAACACCGCCACGATCGCCATCACCAGCAATGCAATCGAGCTCAGGAAGCTGATGCCGAATCCGGGGCCACGCTTGCCTGGGGCCAGCCGATATCCCACTCCGTAAGCCACACGACCTCCGACCCAGATAAACCCAAGCAGGCAGGCCCAGCTTTCGCTGCCCATCAGTGCGGCCAGCCAGAACACAGGCAAAAAGAACACCAGCTGCTCGAGGGTGTTTTGCTGCACCCGCAGGGCGCACTCAAAGGGTTCCGGACCGGAGGTGGCCGGTGGCATCACCTTGTGCTTCACACGCGCCTGACCCACCGCCATGGCCGTGCCCTGATACGTGATCAGGGCAGCAAGGGTCACCACCGCCGGCAAGACAGGAACGCTCATTCCACCCAATGATTCAGACGACTGTCCTAGCTCGGATCTAACGGCTACAGGCTGCTCGCATCTCCTGCAGCGCACTGTTAGTGGTGCCTGAACCGCTGCTGGACAGGCTGGCCGCGATCATCTCGGCTTCGGCACCCAGCACCGCGGTGTAACAGCTCCAAAGCTTGCGGCCCTCAGCCCAAGTCTTGAGGCGATGCGATTGCTCGAGGGCGACTCTGCAGTGTGCGTGTGCACCGGTTTCCCGGCAGCGCTGCGCCAACTGGGCATAGGCCGAAAGGTCCTGCGCTGCAGCCTGAGCGAGCAACAGGGGCACGAACAGCATCGGCAGCCACAGACCAAGCGGCACCCCTAAGACAGATCCCGCCGAAACACAACAAAGCCCGGGGCTTGGGCCCCGGGCGTTTGCCTGCTCGGCTGATGTGCCCTCGGATTGGGGCCAGCGTTGCAATCGTGATGCTCGTGAACAACCTCGATGCATCGATCAAGGTCTTGAGTCTTTGGTTGTGGGGCGGAGCTGCCGGCGCTGGCACCTGGGGCCAGGTGTCTAGGGGGACGTCCCACTGGGTCCGGGGCACCTCAGGCGGTGCGGTGGACGGCGCGACTGGGCCGCGCTCGGGGGACATCAGAGATCCGTTGAGAGTGTTGGAGCAGGGGCCGGATCGTCAGCGCGCTCCTACCTGGTGCTCAGGGGGGGTGTCGTCCATCAATGGCGCCTCCGAATCCCGATGCCATCACGATGAACCCGCCGA
>JBEDHJ010000163.1:0-2953 GCA_041174205.1 Cyanobacteriota bacterium
CTACAGCTCCAACCTCGCGGTCAAATCCTGCAGGCAGCTGACGCAGTGAAAGCGTCAGTTCCTAAACGTTTCAGTTGTCCAGGTGCTCCAAAAACCAACCTCGCCTCTCGGCAACCTTGGCTCTCAGATCCGCGGTCTCTCAACCTCTTGTTGAACCTACATCACCGAGTGTCCCGGCTTTCGGCTCGTCGCGGCCTCTCAGCCGCCTTTTGAACCTACAACACCGATCTCTCGGGCTTTCAGCTCAACCGCGCAGCTCGCCTCTCGGCTCACGCGCAGTGCAAAACCATAACATCGGGTGGCGCGTGCGTGTCAAGTGGACGACACGAGCGCGTCGGCCCAGGGCTTGAAGGTGGCCAGCGTTGCGGCATCACGCGCCGCGAGCACTGGGAAATTGGCCTGCGATAGATCCTCTCCAGCCTGCAGCTGCGCTGGGTCGCGCACCAGCCAGCGCATGGGGCAGTTGAGCTCCTGAAGCACAAGCCAGGCTGCTGCCAGGTCCCAGATCTTGGGCGTGGCCTCGAGAGCTGAGATGGTCTGCCCCATGCCCACACTCACCAAATTGAGGCTAGCCACCCCCAGCAGGCGGATTTTTCCGGGAAAGCGCTGGTTGGACAGCTTCTGCAGCACGCCGATGGAGCGGCTGCATAACGAGGCACAGCCCGCCACCTGATTGCGAGCGGCAGGGGGTTGGAGCTTGATGTCTTTCCGCCAGGCGCCACCGCCACGGATCGCCACAATCCGTTGGCGCAGGGGCGGCACATCCAACACGCCAAGCACAGGCACGCCCTGCTCGAAGCGAGCCATGGAGATGGCCCAGTAGGGAATGCCTGCCGCGAAGTTGGTGGTGCCATCGAGGGGATCCACCACCCAGAACGCATCAGTGCCTGGAACCCGCTGGCTGCCCTCTTCGCTCAGCACACCCTCTCCGGGGTAGAGCCGATCCAGGCCCGCCACGAGGGTGGCATCACTCCAGCGATCGCAGGCGGTGATCAAGCTGCCATCAGCTTTGGATTCGGAATCCAGCTGACCGAAATCCTGGCGTTGCCGCTCGGCCACCAGATCCAGAAGCGATCCAAGGGCATCCAGGCCCTCGGGCATGCGAATCGGAACAGTCGTCATCCGAGCTCCACGGCAAGAACACGATCGAGGCTGCGGCCGGTGTCCTCCCTGAACTGACGGAGATTCACGCCACTGAGCAAGACCAAGGCCAAGACGGCAATCGCGGCTTCCACCAAAAACACCGCCGCATAGGGAGGAAAGGGCCCAGAACCTGGCGTGAGCGAGCGCGCCAGATCCAGTAAGCCGCCGCCCATCACCTTGCCTGCAGCCCGGGAGTAGGCCTGGGCCAGGCCCCAGACACCCACGAAGGTGCCCGCCACTTGGGGGAGGGTGAGATCCAGCATCAACACCAGCGTGGCATTGGTGCCGATACCTGTGGCCAGGCCAAACAAGGCAATCACCAGCTTGAGGGCCTGGGGCTGGGCGGTGGCACCCACCAGCGCCAGCAGCAGCAGGGAGGCCAGAATCAACTGGCAGCCCAGGCGAGCACAGGCGAACTTGCCGAGCTTGGGCACGAGCCAGAAGCCTGCGAGCAGCAGACCAAACAAAGTGCCGATCCCCCAGATGGCACTGAGCGAAGCGGTGGCGGCAATCGGCAAGCCAAACACCTCACCGCCGTAGCTCTCGAGGATCGGGTCCTGCAGAAAAACGGCCAGGGTGAAGGCCATCAGGAAGCAGAAAAACACCAGCACCTGCCGGCTTGAGGTGATCAGACGCCAGGCCGCAGCCAGGGTGATCGCGTCCTCACGCTCCTGCGAGCGACTCAGTTGCGTTTGCCCATGGCGCGGCTCGATGCCCCACGTGGCAATCACGGTGAGCACCATCACCACCAGGGCCAACCGCACCATGAACGCAGTGAGCGCGGGCTGCAGCACCGCTGGATCGCTCACACCATCGAGGCTCTTCAAGCAGATCGAACTGGCGATCGCCCCAGCCACGATGCCCACCGTGAGCAGGCACCAAATCAGCCCAACAGCCCGCGGGCGCTCCTCCTCAGAGGTGCTGTCGATCACCAGCGCGAGATAAGGCGTGGTGGCCAGAGACACCGCGAGCCCGTAACAAGCAGCGAGGCCGCAAAGGGCGGCAGCACCCAGGGCAATCTCCCATCCGGATCCCGACTGCAACGCAGCATGCAAGCGGAAGATCAGTGGCACCACCAGAACAGCAAGGCTGCAGAACAGCGACGTGCCGATCCAGATATAAGGAGTGCGATGGCGGCCAGCCAGAGGATGTGCATCGGACACCTGACCGAACAGGATCCTGGCCGGGGCCACTAGCTGCTCAAAAGCCAGAGAGCCCCCCACCAAAAGGCCGGGGAAACCCAACTCGGTGAGCATCACCCGGTTGAGCAGGCCCACGAAAATCACGGCCAGACAACCCACGCAGCCCTGGAACAAACCAAGGCGCAGCAGACGGGGAAGAGGAAGGGACAGCTGGAAGCCCTCAGCTGACCATTGACGTTAGGACGATCCAGCCATCAGGACGCGGCCTTGTTGGCCGTGATCGCGGCCGAGCAGGCGGGTTGGAGAGGCTCGGGAGGCACGGGAACGCTATCCATATCGTCAGCCACTGGCTTGGTGGCCGGAAGATTGGCGGGTTGGCACACGGCCACCTGATCGAGGCCGGTGCGGCGACGCAGCTCAGCCAAGTTGTTGTTGTAGGAGGCGAGAGCCTGGGCGTAGCGCACTTCTGCCTGGGTGAGGTCGCGCTGATTGTCGACAACCTCGCGCTGGGTGCTCACACCGGCCTGGAAGCGCAGCCGGGCCAACCGCAGAGATTCGCGCGATGAGATCACCTCGCGGGATGTGGTCTGGATGTTGCGGTTGGACTGGCGCAGCTGGTAGAAGCTCTCCTCCACCTCAAAACGCAGCTGATCGCGGGTATCGGCAAA
>JBEDHJ010000164.1:0-6805 GCA_041174205.1 Cyanobacteriota bacterium
ACCATCTCGGAGTGCACCGAGGCCAGGTCGAAATAAGCCGGTGGGTGCTTGCAGCGGCCCGTGAGGATCACCTCGGTTTCCGAGGGCTTGCGCAGCAGCGTCTGCACGATCGGCTCCACCGGCAGCAGCTCGAGATCCACCGTCGGGTTGATCTCATCGAGGATCACGGTTTTGTAGAGGCCACTGGAGATGGCGGCACGGGCAATTTCCCAGGCCCGCTCGGCTTCCACGTAATCGATCGGCTGCTGCTGGCCGCGCCAGACGATGGCATCCCGGCCTGAGCGCAGGTGATCCACCAGGTGGGGATAGCTCTCGCGCAGGGCGGCGATCGCCGCGTCTTCGGTGTAGCCGCTGCCGCCCTTGAGCCACTGCAGGATCAACACCCGGTGGCTCTTGTCCTGGCTGATGCCGCGGCCGATGGCCTGCAGGGCCTTGCCCAGGGCGCTGGTGGATTTGCCCTTGCCCTCGCCGGTGTACACCTCAATGCCATCGATGCCGGCGGGCGCCACCACCTCGCCATCGAGGTCGGACAGCGGGGTGTCCTGGCGGCGGTGGGCACGCATTTCCGAGTGCAGATCGGCGATCTGAACGAGCGAGCGGGGGGCGCCCCGGCCGGTGACGATCACCTCCATGCCGGCGGGTTTGGCGGCCAAGGTGCGCACGACCTCCTCAACATCCAGCAGGCCCAGATCGAGCACGGGGTTGAGCTCATCGAGCACCACCACCGAATAAAGCTCACTGGCGATCGCTCCCTTGGCGATCGTCCAGCCGCGCTGCGCTTCCTGGATATCGATGCGGGTGACTTCATCGGCCCCGAAGAACTCACCGCGGCCGGTGCGCACCTGATCGATCAGATGGGGGAAGCCCTGCTGCAGGGCCTCAATCGCCGCGTCTTCGTCGTAGGCGCGGCCGGGGCCTTTGAGAAAGCGCAGCAGCAGCACGCGCGTTTGCTTCTGTTCGCAGATCCCCAAACCGATGGTGCGCAGCACCACGCCCAGTGCCGCCTGGCTCTTGCCTTTGCCCTCACCGTCGTACACATGCAGCTGGCCGTGGCTGCGCTCGCTGCTGCCGGCAGCGGTGCGAATACCGATGCCACGCCCGGTGCCGCGGCTGGTTGTGGTGGCGGAAGTTGCCTGCGGGGCCATGGCCAAGCCACTTACCGTCGGACTCTAACGACGGCTTCCAGAGAGCCATCGCCAGCGGTTTGCAGCGCTGATGCCGGCACAGCACCCCACCGTGGAGGGTCTCGAACCCGCCCTGCAGCAGGCCCTGATGAGGCTGCGGGCCTTCATCGCCAGCCAACCGGCTGCGTTGGTGGCCTATTCCGGCGGAGTGGACAGTGCCCTGGTGGCGGCCATTGCCGCTGAACAACTGGGGGAGCGAGCCCTGGCCATCACCGGCGTCTCGCCAGCGCTGGCGCCCCACCTGCGCGAGGAAGCGCAGCTGCAGGCCCAGTGGATGGGCATCCAGCAGCGCGAAATCGCCACCGCGGAGCTGACCGATCCGGCCTACGCCAGCAATCCCGCCGATCGTTGCTACGCCTGTAAGCGCGAGCTCCACAGCCTGCTGGCACAGCTGCGCAACGCCGTTGCCGATGAAGGGCTCCGCGATGCCGTCGTGCTCGATGGGGTGAACCACGACGACCTGGGCGATCACCGCCCCGGCATCCGCGCGGCCCAGGAGCGCGGCGCCCTCTCCCCCCTGGCGGAGCTGGGCATCAGCAAAGCGAGCGTTCGTGCCATCTCGCGGGCCCTGGGGTTTCCCTGGTGGGACAAGCCCGCCCAACCCTGCCTGGCCTCACGCTTTCCCTACGGAGAAGCCATCAGCGCCGAACGCCTGCGGCGGGTGGCCAGCGCCGAGGCCTGGCTGCGCAAGCGGGGCTTTGCAGAGCTGCGGGTGCGCAGCCAAGGCGAGGCCGCCCGAATTGAACTCCCACCGGATCAACTGCCGGAGCTGCTGCAAGCGGAGCTGCGGCCAGCACTGGTGGCCGCCTTCCTGAAGCTGGGCTTCACGGCTGTGAGCCTGGATCTGGAAGGCCTGGTGAGCGGCAAGCTCAACCGCGACCTGCCGCCTGGCTCAGCAACTGATCAATCAGCTCAGCCTTGCGCAGGCGACTGATGCCGCTGAGCCCCTCGCGACGGGCCATGCTCTGCAGTTCCGCCACGGTTTGACGTTCCAGCTGGGTGCGGCGTGGCTGAGGCGGATGGGCCACCACGCTGTTGGCCGGCTGAGGGGTGCTGGGGCGGATCCGGGCAACCAAAGCGATCGCCGCCAGGCCAGCGCCAGCCAACAGCAGCGCCTCCACCACAAAACTGAAATCGCTCATCGCGTTAGCACAGGTTGGCGGCATTACAGCCAACCAAGGCCAAGCTGACCAGCCAGCCACACAGAAAAGCCCCCTGCCAATGGCAGGGGGCTTTGGATTCACCAACCCGAGCCAGGCTCAGGCGGCGGCGAGCACAGGCTCACGCTCAGCGCCAGCCACCGAACCCGGGGTTTCGCGGCGGAAGCTCTTGAGCTTGTAGTTGCCGGCGTCGAGCTCTTCGCTGAGCACGATGCAGGCCCGCTCCGGCATGGTGTGGTCACCGCAGGTGAACACATCCACGGCGGCGTAGCCCGATTCGGGCCAGGTGTGGATCGAGATATGAGATTCGGCCAATAGAGCCAGCCCCGTCACACCCTGGGGGTCAAACCGGTGGGTGATCAGATTCAGGAGAGTGGCGCCAGCACGCTTCGCAGCGGTGGTGATGGCGTTCCTGAGGAAAGCCTCGTCGTCGAGCTTGGCGGGATCGCAGTTGTAGAGCTCGAGGATGCAGTGTTTACCCACCATCTCGGTGGCACTGGGTGATTGGGGGCTCGTGGAGAAGGTGCTCTCAGCTCCGGTCCATCCCGGGTTGGGGTGGAGGCAGGCCGCTTGGGTCATCAGATCCAGGCAAAACAGCCCACAACCTTACTGGCCGGACTGCAGGTTTCCTGCTTCAACGGTCACCACCTGCGAACGCTGATGCCAGCCGCCGCTGAATGCCCCCAGATGGGTGGCGCTCACCAAGCACTGGTGGCCCTCACCGACGGCCTCCAGCAGCAGCTGCTGTCGCTCGGGATCCAGCTCAGCCAAAACGTCGTCGAGAAGCAGCAACGGCGGCTCGCCCCACAGCTGCTGGACCAGCTCCAGCTCCGCCAGCTTTAGGGCCAGCACCAGGGTGCGCTGCTGCCCAGCAGAGCCATAGCGGCGCGCCGGCTGTTCGCCAAGCACCAGCGCCACCTCATCGCGATGGGGACCCACGGCGCATTGCCCCAGCCGCAACTCCTCCGGCCGCTGCTGACGCAATTGCTCCAGCAGCGCATCCCTCCAGGGCCCCTCCGCCTCTTCCCCCTCGAGCTGGCTGCCGGGCTGATAGCGCAGCTGCAACTGCTCGCGGCCGCCGCTGAGGCGCTCCTGCCAGGCGGCTGCCAAGGGCTCCAGCCGCCGCAGGGCCCGCAGGCGGCGGCGATGCAGGCGGGTGCCGATCAAAGCCATCTGCTGATCGAAGGCCTCGAGCAACTCCGGCTGCATCCCAGCCCCCAAGCCGCGCCGCAGCAGCTGTGAGCGCTGGCGCAGCAGGCGTCCGTAGCGGCTGAGCAGCTCGGCGTACACGGGCTCCAACTGCAACACCACCCGATCGAGCCACTGGCGCCGCAGGGCCGGCTCACCCCGCACGAGATCCAGATCCAGCGCACTGAAGCCCACACAGCGCAGCGGGCCAATCAGCTCATGCTGGCGCTCCAGCTGCTTGCCATTGCGCCGCGCCTGGCGCCCACCCTGGCGACGCAGCTCCAGCTCCAAGCGATCGCCACCCTCACAATCCGCCGCGATCAAGGCCTGCCGCTCCCCCTGGCGGATCAAATCGCGATCGCTGCTGCAGCGATGGGAGCGCAGGCTGCCCAGCAGCTCAACTGCTTCGAGCAGGTTGGATTTGCCCTCGCCATTGCGGCCGATCACCAGCAAGCGGGGCGCCTCGAGGGCGAGGCTCAGGCCGCTGTAATTGCGGAACTGGCGCAGCTCCAGGCGATGCAGCCGAATGGGTCTGGGGCGCTCTGACGGTTAAGGTAAGGCCCGTGAGGGGCTGCTCCCGTGAGGGCATGTAGCTCAGTTGGATAGAGCATCAGATTCCGGTTCTGAGTGTCGGGGGTTCGAGTCCCTCCATGCTCGTGACTCAGGAAGCGGCCCGCCCTCGCTATCAGAGCCCCGCTGCGGCGGGGTTTTTTCATGCCGCGCTGCCGCTAGAGCCGCAGGCCCATGGCGCGGATCCCGCCGGGATCGAGCACGAAACCATGGCGCCGAAGAGCCTCCTGAGCGGCGGGCGGTGCCGCCACTGAGATGCTGCAGCCCGGCAGCTCCCGCCGCAGACGCCCCACCGCGGTGTGCACCAACACCAGCATCAATTGGGCCTGCTCCGGCTCGGCCGGATCGGCGCTGAGGTCCCAGAGGTTGGCATTGAGGGCCAGATCACTGGTCACCCGCACAAACCCCACCAACGCCCCAGCACCATTGCGCAGACTCAGCTGCCAGCTGCTGCGCTCCAGGGCCCGCCGCAAGCGCTCCGCTGGCCGCGATGGATCACCGCAAGCCACCAGCAGGGCATTGAGTTCCAACGGATCCGGCGGCGTCTCACCGGAGAGGCCATAACCCGCGGGCAACGCGGGAGGCTGCGGCTGGGCACGGAAGGGAATCAGGAGGGAATCGAGCACAGGCCGCTGCCCCTCAGCCGGTGTTGCGCATGCCGGCGGCAATGCCATTGATGGTGAGCAGCGCCCCCCGCAGCAGTTCGCTGCGGCTGTAGGTGCGGCCGTCATCGCTGGCGGCCGACTCACTCATGGGCGGCTGACGGTTTTGATCCCGCAAGCGCCGCAGCAGCGCCACCTGCAGGAAGCCGAGCGGAATGATCGTGCGGTTGCGCAACTCCACCGACAGCTGCAGGGCCGGATCACCATCGAGCAACCGCTGATGACCAGTGATTGCCAACACCAGGTCACGGGTGAGCACGAACTCCTTGGCGATCACCGCGAAGATCTGCTCGAAGGCCTCGCGCAACTCGGGCCGGCCCAGGGAGTTCACGTAGTGATGGGCCAGATCGAGATCCACCTTGGAGAGGGTCATCTCCACCTTGGAGATCAGCATCCGGAAGAAGGGCCAGCGCTGATAGAGCTGCTGGAACAACTCCAGCTGGCCCGGATCGCTGTCGAGCTCCTGCTGCAGGGCCGCTCCAACGCCAAACCAGCTGGGCAACAGGAAACGGCTCTGGGTCCAGCCGAACACCCAGGGAATCGCCCGCAGGCTGGAGAGATCCTTGGCACCGCTCTTGCGGCGGGCGGGGCGACTGGAGATCTGCAGCTTGCTGATCTCTTCGATTGGGGTGCACTGCTGGAAGAAGGCCACCAGATCGGGGTTGTCATGCACTAGGGCCCGGTAGTGGCTGCGGGAGGAGGCCGCAAGCCGCACCATCAGCTCATTCCAGTTGGGGGTGTCATCCACATGGCTGGTGATCAGGCTGTTCTGGATCACCGCGGTGGACACGGTTTCGAGGTTGTAAAGCGCGAGCTCCGGCAGGGAATACTTCGAAGCCAGCACCTCGCCCTGCTCGGTGATCTTGATGCGGCCGTTGAGGGTGCCGCTGGGCTGGGCCAGGATCGCCTGGTAGGCAGGGCCACCGCCGCGGCCCACGGAGCCGCCGCGGCCATGGAAGATGCGCAGCGCCACGCCATGGCGGGTGGCGAGCTGCTGCAGGGCGATCTGGGCCTGATGGATCTCCCAGTTACTGGAGAGGAAGCCTGAATCCTTATTGCTGTCGGAGTAGCCGAGCATCAGCTCTTGCAGGGGCTTGCCGGTGGGGCTGGTGCTGGCGATCAGCTGCCGATAGAAGGGATCGCTGAAGAGCCGCTCCATCACCGCCGGAGCAGCCTTGAGGTCTTCCACCGTTTCGAACAACGGCACCACCAGCAGGTTGGAGCGCTGGGCCATCGGATCCACCAGCCCCGCCTCCTTGGCCAGCAGCAACACCTCCAGCAGATCCGACACCGTGTGACTCATCGAGATCACATAGGTGCGGCAAATGCGGCTGCCGAACTCCTGCTGGAGGCGATGCACCACCCGCAGCACGTCGAACGTTTCCGCCGTGGCTGGCGTCCACTCCACCGCTGGCGGAATCAGGGGGCGGCGGGTCTGCAGCTCGGTGAGCAGCCACTCCACCTTCTGCTGCTCGGGCATCTCCGAGTAGGGCACAGGCAGCTGCAGGTAGCGGCTCAGCTCATCGAGGGCGTCGCTATGGCGGGTGCTCTCCTGGCGGATATCGAGGCTGGCCAGGCAGAAGGCGAACGTGTGCACCTGAGCGATCAGGTTGTCGAGCGGCTCGCAGCTCAGGCCTGTGCCCTGGAGGCTGTCGTTGATCAGCTCGAGGTCGGTGCGGAATTCCGTGACCGTGGCGTAGTGCAGCTCCGGTGCCGGCGCCGCAGCCAGGGCCCCCTGGCCGAACTCCGGCAGAGGCGGACGGCTTTCACCCGGGGCTTCCCAACCGGCACTGGCCAGTTGCTGGTTGCGCTGGTGGGTGAGCCGCAGGCGCTCGAGCACGTAACTGAGCTTGAGCCGATAGGGCTCAAGCCGGTAGCGGGCGGCGCGCTCCTCGTAGATCTCAGGGAAGCGCAGCCGATCCATCTCCAGGGATTCGAGCAACGGCGCGCTCACCTGGCTCCACTGCATCGAGATGCTGAGCTGATCACGCAGGTCGGCCACCGCCGCCACATAGCGCTCGAGCATCAGCTGGCGCTGATA
>JBEDHJ010000165.1:0-10585 GCA_041174205.1 Cyanobacteriota bacterium
AAATAGGTGCGAGGTCCTTGAATGGCGCCGCTATCAATGATGTAGAGCGTCTTCTCACCCGGGCCAAAGGCAATGCCGTTCGGCATGACCAACGACCGCTCCACAACGCTCAACGTCTTGAGCTTTGGGTCATAGCGGTAGACCTGATTCGGCAATTGAGCTGGCTGGGGCGGGAATTGGAGCGACCCATAGCTGGGGTCGGTGAACCAAACCGAACCATCACTCTTCACCACCAAATCGTTGGGTGAATTGAGAGGTTTGCCTTGGTAGCGATCCACCAAGGCAGGCGCCTGAACCGAAGGGTCAGCCAGGTTGCCTTGAAGGCGCTTGGTGATGGAAATACGGCGCCCCGTTGTTTCTGCCGTCAGCAGGTTCCCTTGCAGGTCAACGGTTTGGCCATCCGCAACCCCGGATGGGTTGCGAAACAGCCGGGGTTTCTCGGTCGAGGCCGCGGTGATCGCACCTTGAACCAGACCGTTCCAACGCATCGAATAGATGCTGTTATGGATCTGATCGGTGAGCAGGATCAGCCCGCCTGGACCGTCTGCATCCTGAATGAACACCGGGCCTTCGAGGAAGCCAAAGCCAGTGGCCAGGGGCACCAGGTTGGGAGTGCGGCCCACCACAGCCTCGAACGCTGGATCGAGGGCATGAACGGTGAGCTGCGGAGATTGCGATTCGGGATAGGCGGGGTTGTGAACGAGCGGAATAGCGCGGCACTGCTTGGCCACAGAACTGTCCGGCAAGCACGCCGCACCCGTCGGCGGGGGTGTGCTGGCCCGCTGGCATCCAACCAGCACTAAAGAGCCCACCACGACTCCGGCCGTGGCGGCTTGACATCGCGAAGCCAGCCGCAAGAGCGTCAATCGTGGCGAAGCTGGGCGATGGCGCTGTCATGGAGACGGCGCTCGTGGGCATGGCGCTCAGCCCAGGCCACTTCCTGGGCATGCACGTCTGACGCCTCACTGATATCGGCCGTGGCATGGCGCTGGGCCACCACCGATTGGTGACGGCGCTGCTCCTGCTGGCGATGCCGCATGTAAGTCACGAAGAGGGGGTCTCGCTGAGAGGTGGTCATCACATCCTCCGAACCAACGTCATGCATTCAGTCTGTAGCGGTTGCTACGCAATGCAGAGCAACTCCACGAAACGTGATGTCAGTTCAGGTCGGCACACAACCGCACCTGGCACCCAACGACCACGGTCCAGCATGGGATCCGTTGGAATAGGCGTTCGCTGCACCCCCCACCGCGCTCCATGGCTGACACCCTCACCAAGCTCGCCTATCAGGCCCTGCAGCAGGGCAAGAGCCTGGTGGGTGTGGCGCATAAAGAGGTGAGCACCAAGCTGATGGAGCTGGTGGCACCCCAGGGAGCACCGAAAACACGGCCAATCCCTCCGCAGATGCTGATGGATCTGCAAGCCGCCAATTCGGCATTGATGGAGATCGATTGGGAAGAAGCCGAGCAGGGGCTCTATCCCACCAGCCTGCTCTTTGACGCTCCCTGGCTGGAGTGGGCTGCCCGCTATCCCATGGTGTGGCTCGACATGCCCAGCACCTGGAATCGCCGCAGCGAGCGCAACGTGACCGACCTGCCGCGCGATGTGGAGGCCGATAACTATCCCGACTACTACCTCCAGAA
Organism: Cyanobacteriota bacterium; assembly: GCA_041174205.1. GTDB lineage: Bacteria > Cyanobacteriota > Cyanobacteriia > PCC-6307 > Cyanobiaceae > Vulcanococcus. The sequence goes on from JBEDHJ010000165.1 coordinate 1,644, forward strand.
CTTCCATCACCAAACCGATGGTTATCTGAGCGATCACTCCGCGTCGCTCTACGACCTACAGGTGGAAATCCTGTTCAACGGCACCGCTGATCCGATGCGGCGTCGGGTGATCAAACCATTGGTGCAAGGACTCCGTGCTTTTGCCGACAGACCGGCTTCACAGCTGCGGGTGCTGGATGTGGCCACTGGCACCGGCCGCACCCTGCGTCAGCTGCGCGCGGCCCTACCCCAGGCGCAATTGGTGGGTCTGGATCTCTCCGCCTCCTACCTGCGCCAGGCCAACCGATGGCTCAGCCAGCTGCCCAACGAATGTCCGCAACTTGTGCAGGGCAATGGGGAAGCGATGCCCTTCGCCAGCGGCAGCATGCAAGCGATCACCTGCGTCTTTCTGCTGCATGAGCTGCCCGGTGAAGCCCGGCAGAACGTGATCAACGACTGCTTCCGGGTGCTGGAGCCCGGTGGGGTGCTGGTGCTGGCGGATTCGGTGCAGCTGGCTGATTCGCCGCAGTTTGAAACCGCGATGGACAATTTCCGGCGCGTGTTCCACGAGCCCTACTACCGCGATTACATCGGCGATGACATCGATGCGCGCCTCAGCAACGCTGGCTTCCAGGGCATTCGTGCCACATCGCACCTGATGACCCGCGTCTGGAGTGCCACCAAGCCCTGACAAACGCGCGTGGTCGTGGCCCGAACGCCATAGGGTCCGCTGACCACCGGGGTGATCATGAGCAATCCGTTCAGCGTGCGCTGGTTGGCAGGCTGGACCTTCCAGACCGTGTTGATGGAGGGCTGCGTACAGGTGGAAGCCCATGGCTTCGGCATCTGCCTGCGCACTCCGATGTTGCCTGGCGAAAGTCCTGTGGTGGCCGCTGATCGGTTGGTGCTCGCTGAAGATCAAAGGCGGCGAGCTCTGCACAACGCCTGGCTGCGGGGCCAACGCCTGCCCAAGCCCCAGTCGAGTGCACCCCCCTTAGTGGGTGCAAGCGCCGATGTAGAGCCCACCGAGTTGAGTCAGCCCGAGCTGGAACCGTTGATCCGCCTGGCGGCCTGAGCCTCAGGGCTCAGCGCAGCAGCCAGAGCGCCAGGGCCAAGCCAACACCACCCCAACGCAGCCACCGCCACAACACCTGCTCCTGCCATTGCGTGGGTTGAAGGGGCTGCGGTAGGGGATCCAGTAGCCGTTGGGCCAAAGCCATGCGCTGCCGCAACCGCCGCGCTTGCAAGCTGTCGTCCGATGCCGGTAACCGCTCAGCGCGGGACACCTGGGCCATCAACGAGGCCAGCTGATGCAACCAACGAATCGGTTGGTGGGGTGAGCGCGGACGCTGCTGCATGGCGCCAGGATGACGCTCAATCCAGGAGTTCGTCCAGTGTCCGCCCCGCAGCAGTGGCCTGATGGAAGCCGTGAGGCAGCTGAAGCGCTGCACCGCCTGCTCACCATCAACAACCGCGACTGGCATGCCCTGAAAAGCCAGCCGCAGCGCAGGGCTGCTGAACAGCTCGCAGCGGCCCTGGTGCAGCTGTTGGATGGCAGCAATCCTCCTGCCGCTCCGCAGGCAACTCGCCAGCGCGAGCAGGCCATCGCTTTGCTGGAGAACGGCCTTGGTTGGTTGCGCGGCGAGCTGCGGGATCCCGGCTGCCCCAGCCACGGCCATTAACGACGCAGCGCCACCTGCACGCGGTTGCCGCGGGCGCTCCAGCGCACGTCATCGAAGCAGGAATGGATCAAAAACAGTCCGCGGCCGCAGAGGGCGTCGGCCTGATCGGGCAGCTCGGCGCAGCGGGCATGGGGAGGCACGCCGCAGCCCTCGTCCTGCACCTGGAACACCAGCCAATGGGGCGTCAGGATGCGGCGCACGCGCAGGCACTTGCGCGGATCACCGCCGTTGCCATGGCGCACCGCGTTGACCAACACCTCCTGCAAGCCAAGCTGCAGTGCGGCCAGTTGCTGGCCGCACTGGATCGGCTCAAGTAGCACCTCCAGCAGCGGAGCCAACTGCAAGGTGGATGGGGTGATGAAATCAGCCCAGCGGAGCGTCATCGAACCCAAGCCGGCAACGGTCTGCCATGCGGTGGTTTGACGCTACCGCTCAGCTGATCCGGGATCGTTAGCCCGCAACGCGCTGTTGCAGCCCAGGATGGGACAGCAGCGCATCCATCAGGCGGACACCACGCAGTTGATTGACCAGTGGCAGATGGCCTTCAGGGGCCTCAAGCGTCCAGGTAAACGCGGAGGGGTAACGGGTCCAGACGCCACCCTGCTTCCAACCGAGACGGGGCCAAAGCTGATCCCAACGGCCGGCGAGGCTGCGCAGCAGGCGGATCTGCACAGAAAAGCCGAAGCGGCCCTGGGAGAACACCACCCAAAGGCGATCGATGCTCTCCAGATCAACCGATGGCATGGGCGGCACTTCGGAGTAGTAGACGTAGCCGCGACTGACCGCATCAGGCCCCGCCAGCTGGCGTAGATGCTCGCTGGTGAGGCGATCAGCCTCCTCAAAGCGCTGCTCCATCAACGCCAGCTGCAGGGGGGCGTAGTCGATGCCACTGGCGCTGGTGGTGGCCAACCAGCCATCGCTAAAGCGGCCACGGAAGCCCTGCGCCAGGGCGTCGTCCTCAGCCAACAACACCTGGATCAGCGTGCCGCCCGCCCAGTCATCACCGGTGGCATCTAGGCGATCCAGCTGGTCTGGAATCAGGGGGCGCAGCTCGGCACCACGTTGCAAAACCTGTTTGAGCACGCTGCGCCGCTGCCGGGCGGACGCAGTCACGAATTGCTCAAGAAGCTGTTCGGCGCTAACCGTGGTGGGTACGAGGGGTCCGGAGAGCATGAACGGGGAACAGACCTGCCTGGCAGCCAGCGTTGGCCCACTATGTCAGGCATGGCCAGGCTGAGGCGGACCCATTGACGATTGGGGTGGCGGTGGAGCGGTATCCAATCGAGACCTTCCTGCTTGCAGGCGGTCCGGTGCTGGATGTGCGCGCACCGGCGGAGTTTGAACAGGGCCACATCCCCTCGGCCAGAAACGTGCCCCTGTTCAGCGATGAGCAGCGGGCTGCGGTGGGCACCACCTACAAACAACAGGGCCGCCAAGCCGCTGTGCAGCTGGGCCTGGAGCTCGTTGGGCCAAGGCTGGCCCTGCTCGGGGAGCAGCTGCAGGCGCTGGCCGTCGAGGGTGGCGGCGCTCCGCTGCGGCTGCACTGCTGGCGCGGCGGCATGCGCTCGGAAAGTGTCGCCTGGCTAGCGGCTCAGTTGGGGCTGGAGGTGGTGCTGCTCGAGGGCGGCTACAAAGCCTTCCGCCGCTGGGTGCTGGAGCAATTCGAGGCCCCATGGCCGATCCACCTCCTGGGAGGACGCACCGGCAGTGGCAAAACCGATTTGCTGCTGGCGCTGGCTGAACAAGGTGCAGCAGTGATCGATCTGGAGGGCCTGGCCCATCACCGCGGCAGCAGCTTCGGCAACCTCGGCCTACCGCCCCAACCCAGCAGCGAGCACTACGAGAACCGAATCGCGCTGGAACTCCATCGCCAGGCTGATGCCCGCCAGATCTGGGTGGAGGCGGAGAGCGCGCAGGTGGGTCGCTGCCGCATCCCCGCCGGCCTGTGGCGGCAGATGCAGGAGGCACCACTGCTGGAAATTCGCCGGCCGCTGGAGGAGCGCTTGCAGCAACTCGTGGCGGTGTACGGCGTTCAGGATCCCGTGGCCCTGGCGGAAGCCACGCAGCGGATTGCGCGGCGGCTGGGTCCGCAGCGCACCACCGCTGCCCTAGAGGCCATCGAACAACGGGACTGGAGCCGTGCCTGCAGCCAGATGCTCGACTACTACGACCGCTGCTACGACCATGAACTGGAACGCCATGGCGCCAGCAATGCGCAGCAGCGCCTGGGGTCCCACGAGCTGGCGGGCTTGAGACCCGAAGACGCCGCAACCCAGCTGATCAGCGCTGGCGTGGTCGTGCGCCGGGCTGCCTAGGATCGGATTTTGCAGGACCGATCGATGGCCGCCATTCAGTTTTTTCGCGGTGTCGATGAGCCTGTTGTTCCTGATATCCGCATGACCCGCTCCCGCGACGGACGGACGGGTCAGGCGATCTTCGTGTTCGATCAGCCCGAGGCTCTGTCGCCCGAGAGCCTGGGCGATATCGGCGGCATGTACATGGTGGATGAGGAGGGTCAGCTGGTGACCCGCGATGTGAACGCCAAGTTTGTGAACGGCAAGCCCGCCGCCCTGGAGGCCACCTACACCTGGAAGACACCGGAGGATTTTGAGCGGTTCATGCGCTTTGCCCAGCGCTATGCCGATAGCCACGACCTTGGCTTCTCCCAGAAAGATGACCAGCCCGCTGACACCGGCGAGCAGGACGACTGAGGCCTGAGCCGTGAAATTCGGCCAGTGGCTGGGGCTGATCGCCTGCGCAGCAGCGCTCGTGTTGCTGTGGTCGCTGCGGGATGTGCTGATTCACATCTTTGCCGCGGTGGTGTTGGCCATGGCCCTATGCACGATCGTTGGCGTGGTGCGCGATCGGCTTGGCTGCAGCCGCCCCTTAGCGCTGCTGCTCAGCCTGCTGGGGCTGCTGGTCCTGCTGGCGGTGGCCATTGCCGCGGTGGTTCCGCCGTTTGTGCAGCAGTTCCAGCAACTGCTGCAACAACTGCCAGCGGCGGGCGAGAAGGCAGTGGCGTTGCTGCGTCAGGCGATGGATGTGAGCAGCCACATGCTCTACGGCCAGCAGGCACTCGACTGGGTGAAGCAGGGCATGGGCGCAGCCAGTCCTGGGGGCGGTGCTGCGGTTAGCCAGAGCCTGCAGGGGCTGCTGGGCCTGGCAGGCAACCTGGGTAGTGGCCTGGTGCAGCTGCTGTTTGTGCTGGCGGTGGCGCTGATGATCGCCGTGCAACCCAACGCCTATCGCGAAGTGGGCGTGCTGCTGGTGCCCTCCTTCTACCGGAGGCGGTTCAGGGAGGTGTTGTTGCGCTGTGGCGAGGCGCTCAGCAGCTGGATGGGAGGTGTGCTGATCAGCTCTCTGTGTGTGGCCCTACTGGCGGGCATCGGGTTGTCCTTGCTGGGGGTGAAGCTGGTGGTAGCGAATGCGCTGCTGGCGGGCCTGCTCAACATCATTCCCAACGTTGGCCCCACCCTGAGCACAGTCTTCCCGATGTCGGTGGCCCTCTTGGCATCGCCTTGGAAAGCCCTGGCTGTGCTGGGTCTCTACGTGCTGGTGCAGAACCTGGAGAGCTATGTGATCACCCCCTCGGTGATGCATCACCAGGTGAAATTGCTGCCGGGTCTCACCCTCACAGCTCAATTCGTATTCACCGTGCTGTTCGGCCCCCTCGGGCTGCTGTTGGCCCTTCCCTTGGCGGTGTGCCTGCAGGTGGTGATTCGTGAAGTGCTGATCCACGATGTGCTGGATCCCTGGCGGCAGCAGCGCATCAGCCCATGACCCTGCGCGGCCTGATCGGTTTGCTGGCCCTGGTGGTGCTGGGCCTGCTGGCCTGGGAGCTGCGCTGGGTCTTGCTGGTGTTGTTCGGTGCCGTGGTGCTGGCGGTGGCCCTGGATGTACCGGTCACCTGGCTGAGGCGTTTCACACCGATGAATCGCCCTCAGGCGCTGCTGGTGGTGGTAGTGCTGCTAGCAATCGGCGGCTGGCAGCTGGGGGAATTGCTGCTGCCGGAGCTGCTGGAGCAGGTGCAGCAGTTCACTCAGCTGGTGCCAGCCGTGCTGCAACGGATTGGACAACTGCTTGGTGGGGTGACAGCGCTGGAAAGCCTGGAAACACGCCTGGCCCAGTTCGCCACCTTCGACAAACTGCAGCCTCTGGGCGGCCAGCTGTTGGGTGTGGCTGGGGGTGCAGCAGCCGCCACCGTTCAACTGCTGCTGATGGGCCTCCTGGCCTTGCTGCTGGTGCTCGATCCCCGCAGCCATCAACGCCTGGTGCTGGCGGCCACCCCCGCCCACTACCGGCCCCTTGCCGCTGAGCTGCTCGGTGCTTGCCGTCAGGCCCTGGGGGGTTGGCTTGCCGGCATGACCCTCTCCGCCAGCGCCGTGTTTCTGCTCACCTGGGCCGGACTAGCGGCGCTCAAGGTGCCCCTGGCCCTGCTGAGTGGTCTGGTCTGCGGTTTGCTCACCTTCGTGCCCACCATCGGGCCCACAGCCGCCACGGTGTTGCCCCTGGCGGTGGCGCTGCTGGTCTCACCGGGGCTGGCCCTGCAGGTGTTGATCCTGAGGCTGGTGCTGCAGAACGGTGAAGCCTTCCTGCTCACCCCGATTCTGTTGAGCCGAACCGTCAATCTGCTGCCCACGGTGGCGTTGATGGCGCAGTTGAGCCTCGGCGCCCTGCTGGGGCTGCCGGGGGTGTTGTTGGCGCTGCCTTTGGTGGTGGTGCTGCAGGTGATCTCCCAGCGCGTGCTGGTGGAGCAGATCATGGACCGCTGGCTCTAGCGGCAACGGGTCCACAGCCAGGGGGTTAGGACCAACACGCTCAAGGCCAACGGGTGGTGCTCAGCGAGAGCGGCCAGGCTGGTGAAGGTGAAGTGATCGCTCAGCAGCTGCAGTTCTGTGCGCAGATCGAACAAGGCCAGCAGCGCTAGCAGCAAAGGAATCGGAGGCAACCTCCAACTGCGGCGCCGGCCGTTCACCGGCGGCTCAACACGGGCAGCAGGGTGGGGGCAACGCCAATGCTCGACCAGCTCCCAACGGCAATACCGATCGTGAGAGCAACGGCAAACCAAAACAGCGTGCTGCCACCGAAGAAGATCAGCGCCAACAAGGGAAGCAGCGTGGTCAGAGAGGTGTAGAGGGAACGGGTGAGGGTGGCATCAACAGCCACATCCACCTGCTCGCTCATCGGCAGGTCCCGCAGCAGAGATTTCTGCTCACGGATGCGATCGAACACCACAACGGTGTCCGTCACGGAATAACCAGCAACCGTGATCAGGGAGACCGCGAACAACGAATCCACCTCGACGCCGCTCAACACCCCCAACCAGGCGAAGACACCGCAGGTGATCAACACGTCGTGGGCCAAGCACAGCAAAGCCAGGCCCGCGAAGAGACGGTCGTAGCGCAGGGTGATGTAGGCGGCAATCGCCGCAAAACTCACCAGCAGGGAAATCAAGCTTCCCTTGAGAAGCTGGTCACCGAGGGTGGGGCCGATGGTGTCGACAGAGGTCGCAGCGGCATTCAGCTGGCCTGCCTGGCTCTCGACAACCTGAACGACAGCAGCGGCTTGCTCTGGATTGAGATCAGGCAAACGCAGCACGAGCGAGCGCCCCTGATCGAGCACTTGCACCGCTGCACTGCTGAGATTGGGGGCCACATCGCCGGTCTCCGTAGGCAGGCTGAGGCGGGAGAGCTCACGCTGCAGCTCAGAGGCGGTGATGGCAGAGCACTCACCGGAGCAGGCGCGCTCCAACTGAATCTGGGTGCCACCCGTGAAATCGAGGCCCGGGCGCAGCGGAGCCTGAATCTCGGGATTCAACCAACACAGGGCCATCCCCACCAGGCTGAGCAGACAAGCCAGGCCGGAACCCCACCAGGCCAAGCGGCGATGGCGGCTGATGCGGAAGCGAGGGGTTGGGGCAGCGGTGGAGGTCATCAGGCGGCGCTGGCGGGGAGCTCGCTGGCAGGAAGGAAATAGTGGCTACGGCGCAGTGCCGGATAGCTCGTGAACAACCGCAGGATTGTGCGCGTGCAGGTGAGTGCTGTGAACAGGCTGAGCAGCAGACCAATGGCCAGCGTGACGGCAAAGCCCTTCACCAGGCCGGTACCAAGAATGAACAGCGCAGCGCAGCTGATCAGGCCGGTGACGTGGCCATCGAGGATCGAGGAGAAGGCGAGCGAGAAGCCGGTATCGATCGAACGGATCAAGGTGGTGCCGCTGCGCAGCTCCTCCTTCACCCGCTCAAAGATCAAGACGTTGGCATCCACCGCCATCCCGATCGAGAGGATGAAGCCGGCGATCCCAGGCAGGGTGAGGGTCACCGGGATGAGGGCGTAAATCGCGAGGTTGAACAGGGCATAGAGGCTCAAGGCCAACACCGCGACCACCCCCGGCAGGCGATAGACCACCACCATGAACACTGCAACCAGCGCCAGGCCGGAGAGGGCCGCCTGAAGGCTGGAGCGGATGTTGTCGGCGCCGAGGGATGGACCAACCGTGCGCACTTCGATCAGCTTCACCGGCAGCGGCAAGGAACCACCGCGCAACTGCACTTCCAGATCGCGGGCCTCTTCGGCTGTGAAGTTGCCCGTGATGCTGGCGGCACCACCGGTGATGCCAGCCGGCTTGAATTCAGGGCCAACGCTCGCCTCACTGATCGAGCGCCCATCAAGAACGATGCCCAGCAGGCGCCCCGTTCCGGCAATGCCCTGGGTGAGCTCAGCAAACTTGCGGCCACCTTCAGTGTTGAAGGCCAGGGTCACATCCCAGCCATTGCCGGTTTGCTGCTGCTGACGGCCGGCGCTGGTGAGGTCTTTGCCGGTGAGCTGGGCCGGTTCATAGAGGGCCACGATGCGGCGGTTCACCTCCGCCAGCAGCAACTCGAGCTGATCGGATTCGCTGCTTCCAGCCGGCACCTTGACCCCCAATTGATCGAGGGCCTTGGCCAGTTCCTCGGTTTTGATATCAGGTTTGTCCGTGCCGGCAGCCTGTTGCTTGCGGCTCTGGCTGAGCACCGCTTCGGCCTGACGTTTTAAGTTGCGCAGCCTCGTCATCTCCTGCTCGGTGCCGGCCCGTTGGGCGCGGAATTCCAAGAGAGCCGTGGTGCCCAGCACCTTGGCGGCACGACTGGGGTCTTGCTCCCCGGGGAGCTGCAACACCAACTGGTCGTCACCCACGGTCTGGAGGGTGGATTCAGCCACCCCCAGACCATTGATGCGCCGATCAAGAACGTCCTTGACGGCCTCCAGCTGCTCCTTGCCCACGGTCTTGATGGCACCAGCC
>JBEDHJ010000166.1:0-2810 GCA_041174205.1 Cyanobacteriota bacterium
GGCAAGAGCCTGGTGGAAGAGGACAAGCTGGAGCTGGCCAAGGAGCTCGAGGCCAAGGCTGCGGCCAAGGGCGTTCAGTTCCTGCTGCCCACCGACGTGGTGCTGGCCGACAACTTCGCCCCCGACGCCAACAGCCAGATCGCCAAGGTGGAGGCCATCCCCGACGGCTGGATGGGCCTGGATATCGGCCCTGATTCCGTGAAGGTGTTCCAGGACGCCCTGGCCGACTGCAAGACCGTGATCTGGAACGGCCCCATGGGCGTGTTCGAGTTCGACGCCTTCGCCGCTGGCACCAATGCCATCGCCACCACCCTGGCCGACCTGAGCGGCAAGGGCTGCTGCACGATCATCGGCGGCGGCGACTCCGTGGCGGCTGTGGAGAAGGCCGGCCTGGCCGAGAAGATGTCGCACATCTCCACCGGCGGTGGCGCCAGCCTCGAGCTGCTGGAAGGCAAGGTGCTGCCCGGTGTGGCCGCCCTCGACGAAGCCTGATCAGAACCGCGAGAGCGGCTCAAACCGCTTGAAGCGCTGGCCCCCGTTTGGGGGCCTTTTTCATGGTCAGCGCCAGGGCGTCGCGCTCTGTTGCTGGACCGGCAGCTTGTAGCGCTGACGCAGGGCCACCAGGTCTCGCTGGAGTTGATCCCGCGACTGATCGCGCTGCAGGCTGGCCTGCTCCAGGCAGTTCTCGGAGCCAGAGCGCAAGCGGGTGCGCTCGAGGCAATCCTCCAGGCTGCGCAGCTGGGCCAGGCGCTGATCCGAGCCCTTGCGCTCGATCTGACGGCGCGCCTCGAAATAGTTGTGCAGATCGGGAAGGCTGAGACGAGCCAGGGCCTGCGCTTCCTGCTCCTGCGGCGAGGGGCGGCGGCCATCCGCCAACACCGGTGCGGTGATGGCGGCGCTGACGCTGAGCAACGCCGCCATGGCCAGGGATCGAGAAACCAACATCGGGGTGGTTGTCTGGGACCCCTTCAGGCTCAGATGAACGGCCCCGTCAGGTGTGACGAAACAGGCCGCAACCTGTGACCAGATCTCACTGCTTCTTCTTGCCGCCCGCCGGCAGCCCGAAGCGCTGAGCCAGGGCCTGCTGCTGCTGAGCCTGTTCTGCGCGCGACTTCTGCGCTGCAGCGGTGAGACTCTTCCAACACGCCGTCACGGCCGTGGGACTACCGGCTTTGGCGAGACAGGTCTGCGCCTGGTCGAGCTGCTGCAGCCGCTCGCCGCTACGGGTTTGCTCGATGCTGCGCTGCCCCTGGATGTACTCACTGCGCTGAGCGGGGGTGAGACGGCTGAGGGCATCCACCAGCGCTCCAGCGCCGGCTTCTTTTTGGGGCTTGCTGAAACCGGCACCGGCACCGCCGCCGAGCAGCAGCACACCCGCCAGCGCGAGGGCGGCGCGGGAACGAAGGATCGAATGGGCCATGACTGGCACAGGAAAGGCCCACCCATGCTGCGGATCATGCGGGGGTTGTCAGCGACCCAGGCCCGACACAGCTGTGACCGGATGCGACTGACAAGGACCGCGCCCGCAGCACCACCGCGAAGCTCCCCTCGCCATGGCGGCTCTCGAGGCCACCGCCATGGCCCGCGGCCACCCGCGCTGCGATCGCCAATCCAAGGCCGCAATGGCCGCTGCCGCCCCGAGCGCGGTCGAGCCGTTGAAACGGCATCAAAGCCTGGGGCCAGGCCTCATCCGTGATGCCCGGGCCCTGATCCCACACCTCAATCCGAAATCCATCCGGCGGCTCCTGGCGCAGCACCAGACGCAAAGGCGGACGGCCGTGGCTCAAGGCGTTGTCGATCAGGTTGCCCACAGCCCGGCCTAGGGCCGTGGGCTGCACGCAGGCCTCGCAAGGCTCCAGATCCAGCTGCAACTGATCCGGTTCGATCGGAGCGCTCAATTCCGCCAGCCACTGATCCAGCGGCAAGAGCACAGGCGCTTCCGCATCGCCGCCGCCCGCAAACAGCAAAAACTGACCGGTGATCCGCTCCAGCGCATCCAGATCGGCCTCGGCCCGCCGTTGCTCGCTGTGGCCTGCCAGGCGCAGGCGCAGCCGCGTCAGCGGACTTTTGAGGTCGTGGGCGATGCCGGCAAGCATCGTGGCGCGCTCACGCTCATTGGCGCCGAGGCGCTGCACCATCGCATTGAAACGGGCGGTGAGCCGCCGAACCGCACCAGAGCCCAGCTGAGGCAATGCCGCGGCAGCCTGACCGCTACCCACCTGGCCCAGCCCCTGCTCCAGTTGCTGCAACGGCCGTTGCACCTCCCACCAGAGGTAGAGCAGCGAGGTGGAGATACTGCCGGCCAACAGGGCCAGTGCGAGCAGCAGCGGATCGGGGGGACGCCGCCGGGATGCGTCCAGGGGCGTGAACAACCACACCGGCTCCAAGGGTGAGAGCAGCTCCACCCACAGCCCCGGCCTGGCACCAGCCGCTGGCAACACCGGTGGGCAGGGGGTGAGCCGCCGGCAGAGCTCCTGCTGCAACTGACGCGCCTGACGCTTGAGCCGGGCATCAGCACTCAGCGGTGGATCAGCCCCCACCCGCAGCGGCAAGCCGCTCAACCGGGACAGGGCCGCCGGCGGCAGGCGATCCAGGGCCAGCTCCCCGAGGCGGAGATTGAAGGCCACCTCCGGGCCCATCTGCGTGATCTGGGCTCGCTCTAGGCGCTGAGCCAGGAGGGTCTGGAGCAGCGCCAAGGTGAACGCGGTGACACCCGCCCCCACCAGGGCATACCTAGCGGGAGCGGGGCTGGCCATCGGGCACAAACACGTAGCCGTAACCCCACACGGTCTGCAGGTAGCGGGGGCGGG
>JBEDHJ010000167.1:0-3061 GCA_041174205.1 Cyanobacteriota bacterium
CCGGCGATGGCACCAGCTCTGCTGCGGCCTGCCGCCCAGGGCTACGACGCTCGGCTGCTGGATGGCCGAAGCCCCAGCCCTTGGAGCGGCGATCCTGAGGCGCCCCTGGCGCTGGAGCGTCTGGGAAGCGGCCCCGTGCTGCTGCAGCTCCTGGTGCGCGGCAACCCCTTCCGCGGCAGCGCCGGTGGCGATGAACCCTGGCCCCAGGTGGTGCGGCAATTGCTGGCGGCGGAACGACTGGCCGGATTGGCGGTGTACGGCAGCCCCTATCTCTGGGAACAGTTGAAAGCGCTCCTGCCACCGGATCTGCCCGCGGCCTACAGCCCTGGCCAGATGCCCCAGGCTCAGGCGGTGGTGCTCGAAGCCCTGGGCCTCAAGGCGGCCGCCCTGGAAGGGGGCTTCACCGACTGAAGCCGGCCGTGCGCTGCCTCTAGCCTCAGGCCGCTTGCCCCGCCGCCATGCTCAGCCTCTCGATGATCGTGCGCGATGAAGCGGCGCAGATCGAAGACTGCTTGCGCTCGGTGCAGGGCTTCGTGGACGAAATGGTGGTGGTGGACACCGGCTCCACCGACAACACCGTGGCCCTGGCGCAGGCAATGGGAGCGCGGGTGCAGCGGATCGAGTGGCCGGGCGACTTCGCCCCAGCGCGAAACCAAGCCCTGCAGTGGGTGAGTGGCGACTGGGTGCTGGTGCTCGATGCCGATGAGCGGCTGCGGCCGGAGGCGATGGCGCCACTACGGGCCCTGATGGCCCAGCCGGACGTGCTGCTGATCAATTTGCTGCGCCACGAGCGCGGGGCGGTGCAATCGCCCTACTCCAACGTGAGCCGCCTGTTCCGCCGCCATCCGGCGATCCGCTGGAGCCGGGCCTATCACTCGATGGTGGACGACAGCGTGGCGGAGCTGCTCACGCAGGAGAGCCACTGGCGCATCGCCGACTGCCCGGAGCCCGCCCTGCTCCATGACGGCTACCGGCCCGAGCTGTTGGCCCAGGGCAACAAACCCGAACGGCTGCGGCAGGCCATGGAAGCCGAACTGCTGGAGCGGCCGGGCGACCCCTACGCCTGCGCCAAGCTCGGCAGCCTCGAGGTGGCTGAGGGCAACCTGGAGCGGGGCGTGGCGCTGCTGCGCCAGGGGCTGGAGCAATGCCCGGATGAAGCCCACCCCGAGCGCTACGAACTGCTGCTGCACCTCGCCCTGGCAGAAGCGGGCCGGGATCCCGCCGCCGCGGCCGGGCTCTACCGAGACGCGCTGGCCCTGCCGCTGGCACCGCGGCTGAATCTGGCGGCACGGCTCAACCTGGCGGCGTTGCTGCTTCAACAGGGCCAAGCAGAAGAGGCCGAGCAGCTCTGCCAGCGGGCCACGGCGGCGGCGCCGGAGATCGGCCTGGGGTGGTACAACCTCGGCCTGATCCGCCGTCGTCTGGGCGACCTCGCCGGGGCGCTAGAGGCCTACCGCGAGGCACGGCGGCTCAGCCCCGACCACCCCGAAACACACCAAAACCTGGCTGTGGCGCTGCTGCTGGGGGGCGACATCGAGGGCGCACGCAGCAGCTTCCTCCAGGCGATCAGCCTGCTGAACCAGCAAGGCCGCCGCAACGAAGCGGAGCAGCTGCGCCAGCAGGCCGGCGCCATGGTGAAGCTGGAGGGTTGAGCGGCATGCAAAACCCCATGCCCCTGCAGAGCCGCACTGTGGCTGTGACCCGAGCTGAGCAACAGCTGGGGGAGGCGCGGCGGCTGTTTGAGCAGGCCGGCGCCACCGTGCTCGACCTACCGGCTCTGGTGATCGGCCCCCCGGATGAGTGGGGCCCGCTGGACGACGCCTTGGCGGAGCTGGATGAATTCCACTGGCTGGTGGTGTCGAGCAGCAACGGGGTGGATGCCGTCGAGCAGCGGCTGGAGCGGCTGGGCAGCTGCCTGGCCCGCCGCCCCCAGAGCCTCAAGATCGCGGCGGTGGGCCGCAAAACAGCAGCCCGCCTCGAGGCCTTGGGGGCACCGGCGGATTTCGTGCCGCCCCAGTTCGTGGCCGACAGCCTGATCGATCACTTCCCGGTGTCGGGCTGGGGATTGCGCCTGTTGCTGCCGCGAGTGCAAAGCGGCGGCCGCACGCTGCTGGCAGAGGCGTTTGGTGAGGCGGGTGCTCGGGTGGTGGAAGTGGCCGCCTACGAATCACGCTGCCCCGACTCCCTACCCGAAACCACCGCAGCCGCTCTGGCGGCCGGCGCCGTGGATGCGATCACCTTCAGCAGTGGCAAAACCGTGCAGCACACGGCGCACCTGCTGGAGCAGCAGTTCGGAGCCGCATGGCGACAGCAGCTGGAAGGGGTGGCGCTGGTGTCGATCGGCCCGCAGACCAGCCGCAGCTGCCGCGAGCGGCTCGGCCGTGTCGATGCCGAAGCCGACCCCCACGATCTCGATGGGCTCGTGGCTGCCTGTGCTCAGGTGCTGGCGGGGCGGCCGATCAGAGTTCGAGCGTGATTTTGGTGCTGCCTGGCTCGGCACCCGTGGCCAAGATCAACCGCCCCTGAGCCACATCCACCGCCGCCACCTTCCAAGCCGGTGGCAAGAGATCGGTGGTGCGGCCGCCTTGATCTCCCACCACCAGCGAGCCGGCATTGCCCTGGAACTGCACCAAGGCCTGGGGTCTACCGCTAGCAAGGATCACACCGCTGAATCTCAGGCCTTCAGGCAGCACCGGTGGGGCTTGCCCAGTGGAGGGCGGCAGCGGCGCGAAAGGATCCGCACGTCCGACTCCCACCTCGCCAATCACCTGCTGCGGCGTGGGCAGCGGTGTGAAGCCAGTTGCCGGTTGGGGCGCTGCATCGGCAGGATTGGCCTCTGCGGGCTTCGCGGGTGCGGGCGGCAGGGCGATGGTTTCGGGACCGGAACTGGATCCGCAACCGCTCAGGGCCGGCAGCAGAGCCAGAGCAACCATCCAGCCACGCGAGGGCTTGCTCGCGCTCAGAGAGCGGCCGCGATTGGAAGCATTACTCCTGCTGCTGGCCATACCCGCTCTGCACGAGATCGCGGAAGCGATCCAGATTGGCCTGGAGCTCCTTGGTC
>JBEDHJ010000168.1:0-4460 GCA_041174205.1 Cyanobacteriota bacterium
GTTGGCGACCCTGATCCCAACCGATGACCTGGAGCTGCTCCACCGAGAGCTCAGGAATTTGGTGGGCCTGAAATTGCCACAGCAGTTGGAGCATCAACGGCTGGTTGCCACCCGCAGGCCTACAGCGAAAAGCGAGCAACAACAAAAACCGGCCCCTGCCTAAGGCAGAGGCCGGCGAGAGTGTGGCCGCCACAGCGGCCGAAGGATCACCAGAGACCGCGCACTGCTGGAGCAGGAGCAGCGGCGGGTGCTTCAGCGGTGTAGGCCGCGATGCAGGCTGGGGTGTTCATGTACCAACTCAGCAGCGATGTGGCCCGCTGGCTGTTAGACGCATCGCTGACATCGCACACCTTCATCGATCCCTGCAGACGTTGATCGGTGGGCAGATTCGACATCATGCCGTAGCTCGAAAGCTTGCCATCTGCCGAATCCAGGATGATGGCGCTGCGAACAGCCTCGAGGCTCTTTTGCTGGCTGTAGTAGGGGGTGTAGTTGTTCTGCTGAATGCTTTCAGACAGGAACTGTTCGCCCTTGGGGGAATACAGGAAGTTGGCAACGGCCACGACATCCACGTCGTATTCCTTCTGCAGGCCAGCCTGCAGTTCATCACGGGACCAACCGGAAAGATCCTTGAGATCCCGGGGCACGGGGTTGTTGATCACCTCAGTGCCACCCAGGGGCAGCAGGGTGTTGGAGCGGACGAAACCCTGGCTCACAGCACGGGCTGTCTGTGTGGGCAGCCCCTCCTGGATGAAGGTGGGAGCGCCATAGCGAACACCCGCCTGATCGGAGTTGATGGTGGTGGGCCCTTGGGGGATGGCCTGGGCCGAGAGGCCTGCGAGCAGGACACCAGCGCCAGCCAAGGGGAGAAGAACCTTGCGCATGGTTGTGCAGAGGATGACTCTCCCGGTATGGCGATCGGGAGAGTCCGCCACGGACCTTCTGCAGTTTGATTTAAGAATCGGTTATTGAAAAACAGCGATTCGGTTTAGCTGCGACCCGCAGCAGTGCGCCGTCCCGGCAACTCCAGCGGCTGCCAACCGGGCGGGCAACGCAGCTGATCGCGCTGCAGTCGAAACCCTTGCGGCTCGCCCTGCCCCCGGCACGCCACACCGCGCGGCACGCTGTCCTCCGCCTGGACCCGCGCCACATAGCGCTCCTCGCCGGCACGGGGAATCAGCAGCAGCTGAACCATCTCGGGCTGCTCCTGAATCCGGGCCTCCATGTCTTCAGGAGGCTCCAGGCCGAGCACATCGAGGTAGCCCGTGAATCCTCCCCAGAAGTAGCGGGTGATCTCACCGCCCACAAAGCGTCCCAGCACAGCGGTGGCACGTGCCTGGGCATCCTGCTGAGCCTCCTGGCTGGCCAGATCCGCCAGCACACGATCGGTCTGCTCACCGGTGCGCATCGCCAACGGCGGAGCGAATCGCCACTGCACCAGGCCAGCCAAGCCAAGCAGGCTCAGCAGGCTGAGCACACTGAAACGCAGGGCGATCGGCATGCGTGCAGGCCCCTCAGGGGCTCGGAACGGGCGGACCCTAGCCCCAGATTCCGCGCTCGGCAGCGTCTCCCACCGCGGCACACAACCAGCCGTCACGCAGTTCGCAAACACAGCTCGGTTGCCAGCCCTGCTGGCGATGCAACAGTCGCTGCTGAGCTGCATCCCACTGCCAATGGCGCAGATCGCTGGCGAGGCTGCTGCCCTGCCATTTGATCGCCGCTTCCTTCCGCACCCAGCTCTGCAACACCGCAGTGCGCAAGGCTTCTGGCGCCAACCTCTGCAACTGATGCCACTCCTGATCGGGGAAGAAGCGGCGGGCCAGCGGCTCGGCCTGCAAGGGCCGGTTGTGCCATTCCAGATCCACGCCGATGGGCCAAGGCGACCAGGCGAGCAGCAACTGCGTCCGGCTATGGCTGAGGCTCACGTAGCCGTGCCCCTCCCCTAGGCGCGGCGCCTCCCCGGGAGGGCTATGGAGCGGCACCGCCAGGGCCGGCATCGCCAACACCGTCGCCAGCTGCGCCCGCAGCAAGCTGCGGCTGATGCGATAGCGCTGCTGCAGCGCTGGGCTGAGCAAGTTGCTCCAGCGCTGCTCAGCCTCCGACAGACCAAGGGGTGTCTCGGAGACCAGCGGCAGCAACCAGAGCCGCGGCGCGTCAGCGATCACCGGTCCTGCCGTGTGGCTCAGGGATCCCCTTAGGCTCCCGCCATTGTGCTCGCAACCAGCCATGGCTCTGCAGATCGGCGATGCCGCTCCCGACTTCACCCTGCCCGATCAGAACGGCGCAGAGGTGAGCCTCGCCAAGCTGCGAGGCCAGCGCGTGGTGATCTACTTCTATCCAAAGGACGACACCCCGGGCTGCACCAAGGAAGCGTGCAACTTCCGCGACCAATGGACCGCCTTTCAGCAGCACAACATCACCGTGCTGGGCATCAGCAAGGACGGCGCCACCAGCCACAGCAAATTCATCAAGAAATACGAGCTGCCCTTCACCCTGCTCACCGACGCTGAACCCTGCCCGGTGGCCGAGAGCTACGGCAGCTATGGCCTCAAGAAGTTCATGGGCCGCGAATACATGGGCATGATGCGCCACACCTTCGTGGTGGATGCCGAAGGCAAGATCGAGAAGGCTTACACCAAGGTGAAGGCGGAAACCATGGCCGACGACATCCTGCGGGATCTGGGCCTGGCCTGATCCCTCACTCAGGGGAGCAAAGCCACCGCAGGCAAAGCCGCCAAAGCCTGCATGGCCAGGTCGGGAGCGAGCACGGGCTGGAGCTGCTGCGCCACCAACAAGGGCAGCAGCTGCTCGGCATCGCCGCCGGTGAGCCAGAGGGCCCAACGCTGATCGGCAGCAGCGGCCTGCAGATCAGCCCAGGCCTGGCCAATTGCGGCCGCTGTACTGCGGGCACACCCTTGCACCATTGCATCGGCCGTTTGCACCGGCCAGGGCTCGTTCTCCAGCTGCAGCCCTGGCACCGCCGGCAGCTGAGCCGTGGCGCCGTGGAGGCTCTGCAGCTGCAAGGCCACACCAGCGCTGATCCGTCCGCCCTGAAAGCGTCCGGATCCATCGATCCGGGTGAGGCTCAGGGCCGTGCCGGCATCCGCCACCAGCACCCCATGCCCCTGCTGGCGCCAGGCGCCCCAACCCACCAGGGCCCGATCGATGCCCAGCCATGGCGGCAGCCCCTGCAGAGGCACATCGCTGAGGGCGATCCGAGCGTTGCACGGCAGCTCGGCTCCATGGGGGATCTCCCCCACCGCAGCCCAGGCCTGAAGGTCGGTGACGGCAGGCTGCCAGCCCTGCGCGGGTGGGGATTCATGCCAGCAGCGCCAAGGCAGCTCACCCACTTCGGCCCAGTGCCAGCGGCTGTTGCCGATCAGCAACAGCCGCGCCACCTCAGATGCCCTCGCCGGCCATGCCGGGGAGATGGATGCCGCACTCCTGTTTCAGCCCACCAAAGCGAGTGGCGCGACCGCTGATGCCGCCATCGTCGGGAGCGCTGGAGTGCCAGTCGCCCACGGTGGAGTAGCCCTGCTCAAACAGCGGATGCTGCGGCAGGCCGTGCTCCTGCATGTAGTAGTAGACGTCCTTGTTGGTCCAGGCCAAGAGCGGGCGCAGCGCCCAACGGCCCCGCACCTGGGCCAGGGGCAGCATCGTGCTGCGGTGATCGGTCTGGCGACCGCGCACACCGCTGGCCCAGCAACGCACACCCAACTGATGCATGGCCCGATCCAGCGGCTCCACCTTGCGGATGCGGTGGTAGGTCTCCAGGTCTTCCACCCGACCGGTTTCCCAGAGCCGGCCATGCAGGGCCTCCATCCGCGCCGGGCTTAGCTCCGCCTGGGCCACGTGCACCTGCAGGCCAAGCCGATCAATCAAGGCTTCGGCGTAGTGATACGTCTCAGGTGGCAGATAGCCGGTATCCACCCAGATCACAGGAACGGATCGCTCCAGCTGACTGACCAGATGCAGCGACACCGCGGCCTGAATGCCAAAACTGGTGGTGAGGGCGAAACCATCACCAAACTGCTGCTGCCCCCAGCGCAAGCGGCCCAGGGCATCTTGCTGCTCCAGTTCCGCACAGGCCTGTTGCGGATCGATGGCCGTGGAGGTGGTCATGGCCCCATCCTCCACTGCCGCGGGAGGGCCAGCGTCGACACCACGGCTGCTGGTTAGGGTTCGCGCAACACCCTGAGTCCAGGCAGAACCGTGCCGCCAACCGAGGCCGAGCAGCAACCCATCGTGGTGGTGGGAGGCGGTTTCGGGGGCCTGAGCGCAGCTCTGGAGCTGGCGGCCGCCACACCGAGCACCCCGGTGCTGCTGATCGAACCCCAGGAGCGGTTCTTGTTTTTGCCGCTGCTCTATGAGCTGCTCAGCGGCGAACTGCGTCGTTGGGAGATTGCGCCGCGCTACAGCGAGCTCCTCGCTGGGAGGGGGCTGGCCTGGCTGCAGGAACG
>JBEDHJ010000169.1:0-7056 GCA_041174205.1 Cyanobacteriota bacterium
GAGGTGAGCGCCCAGGTGCTGCGCAAGCTGGCCGAAGACGCCGGCAAATACCTCGGCGAGACCGTCACCCAGGCGGTGATCACCGTTCCCGCCTACTTCAACGACTCCCAGCGCCAGGCCACCAAGGACGCCGGCAAGATCGCCGGCCTTGAGGTGCTGCGCATCATCAACGAGCCCACCGCGGCCGCTCTGGCCTACGGCCTCGACAAGAAGAGCAACGAGCGCATCCTGGTGTTCGACCTGGGCGGCGGCACCTTCGACGTGTCCGTGCTCGAGGTGGGCGATGGTGTGTTCGAGGTGCTTTCCACCTCCGGTGACACCCACCTGGGCGGCGACGACTTCGACAAGGTGATCGTGGATCACCTGGCCGACACCTTCAAAGCCAACGAAGGCATCGACCTGCGCGCCGACAAGCAGGCCCTGCAGCGTCTGACTGAGGCCGCCGAGAAGGCCAAGATCGAGCTCTCCAGCGCTACCCAGAGCGAGATCAACCTGCCGTTCATCACGGCAACCCCCGAGGGCCCCAAGCACCTCGATCTCACCCTCACCCGCGCCAAGTTCGAGGAGCTGGCCTCCAAGCTGATCGACCGCTGCCGCGTGCCGGTGGAGCAGGCGCTCAAAGACGCCAAGCTCTCCTCCTCCGAGCTCGATGAAGTGGTGATGGTGGGTGGTTCCACCCGCATCCCCGCGGTGCTTGAGCTGGTGAAGCGCGTCACCGGGAAGGACCCCAACCAGACCGTGAACCCCGACGAGGTGGTGGCCGTGGGTGCCGCCATCCAAGGCGGTGTGCTCGCCGGCGAGGTGAAGGACATCCTGCTGCTCGACGTCAGCCCCCTGTCCCTGGGCGTGGAAACCCTGGGCGGTGTGATGACGAAGATGATCCCCCGCAACACCACCATCCCCACCAAGAAGTCGGAGGTGTATTCCACGGCTGTCGACGGGCAGACCAACGTGGAAATCCACGTGCTGCAGGGCGAGCGCGAGATGGCCAGCGACAACAAGTCGCTCGGAACCTTCCGCCTCGATGGCATCCCCCCGGCTCCCCGTGGCGTGCCTCAGATCGAAGTGACCTTCGACATCGATGCCAACGGCATCCTGAGCGTGACCGCCAAGGACAAGGGCAGCGGTAAGGAGCAGAGCATCTCGATCACCGGTGCTTCCACCCTCAGCGACAACGAGGTGGAGAAGATGGTGAAGGATGCCGAAGCCAACGCCAGCGCGGACAAGGAGAAGCGCGAGCGCATCGACCTGAAGAACCAGGCCGAAACTCTCGTCTACCAAGCCGAGAAGCAGCTGGGCGAACTGGGCGACAAGGTGGGCGCCGAGGACAAGAGCAAGGTGGAGGCCTCCTCCGCCAAGCTCAAGGAGGCGATCGAGAAGGAGGACTACGACACCATGAAGTCCGAGCTCGAGACCCTGCAGCAGGCTCTTTATGCCGCTGGCGCAGCTGTGTATCAGCAGGCCGCTGGTGCTGAGGGTGCAGCTGCCCCTGGCGGCAATGGCAGCGGCAGCACCGGTGCCGCCAGCGACGACGTGATCGACGCCGAGTTCACCGAATCGAAGTGAGGGGCTGCGGCCAGCGGCCGCCCTCCGATTCCTTCTGACCCCGGCCAAGGCCGGGGTTTTTTCATGGCCACAAAAAAAGAGACGGGTGCCAGCCCGTCTCTTGGTTTCTCCCTTGCCCGACCTGATGCAGGTCGTGAGCAGAGGATGCCGAAGTTCTCCCCGGCTTGATGTGATCGTTGGTACCGGTTGAGCGAACCGGTAGGCCGGATCACTCGCCGATCTGAGCCACGGCCGCCTTGGCCTTCTCGATCACGGCGGGGGGCATGGTCACGTAGCCCAGCTGGGGGGCCTGACCCTGGGCCTCTGCCGACAGCATGAAGCTGAAGGCCTTGCGCAGCAACTCAGCTTTGGGACCATTGCCGCTCTTGTAGGCCAGGATCCAGGTGAAGGTCACGATCGGGTAGCCCTTCAGCGGATTGGGGTTGCTGCCGATCAGCTCCGGACCCAGATCGATGGAGCCCAGCGCTTCGCTCTCGCTGGCGTTGCTTGGTTTCACCACCTGGCCGGATGCGTTCGCGAGGGCTGCGGCCTGCAGCTGGCCCTTCACATAGGCCGATTCCACATAGCCGAGGCCGCCGGGCACCTGATTGAGCTGAGCCGCCACACCTTCATTGCCCTTGGCGCCGACGCCGGTGGGCCAGGCCACGGTCTTGGCGGAGCCGGGGCCGTTCTTCCAGGCTTCAGAGATTGCAGCCAGGTGCTTGGTGAAGTTGTAGGTGGTGCCAGAGCCGTCGGAGCGGTGCACCACCGTGATCTTCTTGTCGGCGCAGCCCAGTTGGCTGTAGTTGGTGATCTTGCCCAGGAAGATGTCCGCCAGCTGCTGCTGGCTCAGCTTCAACTCACAGCCTGGGTTGTTGTAGGCCACGGCGATGGCGCCAGCAGTCATCGGGATCTGCAGCACGCCCCGAGCCACCTTGCTCACCTCTTCAGGCTTCATCGGTGCATCGGAGGCGCCGAAGTCCACGGTGCCGGCGCTGAATTGACGCACGCCTGCGCCAGAGCCCACCGACTGATAGTTGACCTTGACGCCCTGCCCGGCCAGTTCCTGGAACCAGCGCTGGTAGATCGCGGCGGGGAAGGAGGCTCCCGCGCCTGAGAGGTTGCCTTGGCTGGTGCTGCCGCCACCCATCGAGCAGGAGGCGAGGCTGAGGGTGGCGGCCAGTCCAGCCAGTCCAGTGAGGACGCGAGCGGTGGTGCTGCGGCGCATGGTGTGGAAAATCAGTCGTGGCTGGCCGTTGGTGCAGCGACCGGGCCCTTGACTCGATGATTGCCTGCTCAGTCTGACCGATGGGCTCAGGGCTCACCCCTCGCTGCACTCGACCTGCTCTGCCGTCCAGGCCGCACTGGCGGGGGCCAGCAGAACGCCATTGCGGTAGTGGCCGCTGTTGAGCAGCAACCCCGGCTCCAATAACTCCAGCAGTGGAGCGGGGCTGGCATCGGGGCGCGCCCGCAGGCCTTGCCAATGGCGCAGCACGGTGGCCTGCTGAAGCCAATCCGGGGCATGGCCGCCGAGGTCCCTCAGCGTGTTCAGGGCCTCTGGTGCGCCACTGCTCAGGCCGGGTTCCACCGTGGCCCCCAGCCACAGGCGCCCCTGGGGCCGCGGCACCAGGTTCACCCCATCCCAGCTGACGCTGCCGGGCCAGCCGCCTGCGTCACAGCCGCTGGGTAATTGCAGTTCCAGAGCCTGCCCGAGCACCGGGCTCTGGGGCCGTTGATGGCCGAGGGGTGCCAACAGCCCCGGGCTGCCCAACCCTGCTGCCACCACCAGCCAGTGGCTCTGCAACGAGCCCGCTTCAGTGTGGGCGCACCAGCGCTGCTCCCCCGTCCGCCGCTCCAGCTGCAGCACCGCGGCTGCATGGGTGTCCAAGCCCTTGTGGAGCGCGTCCTGGAGGAGGGCCTGCATCGCCGCCAGCGGATCGATCTGGCCGTCCGCGGGCGACAGCAGTCCGCCGGCGGCGGCTGGTAGCTCTGGTTGCAGGGCGGCGAGCTCCACCTGATCGAGCATGCGCAGCGGCAGCCCTTGGGCCTGGCGCTGCTCCGCCAGGCGTGCCTGGGCCGTGAGCTCTTCAGTGTTGCTGGCCAGTTGCACGAGCCCTGGCCGGTAGGGAACGGTGTGGCCGCGTTGCTCGAGCTGGGTTCGCCAGCTTTGCCAGAGCGCCAGGGATTGTTGGCGCAGCCGCCAGCCCCGGCCGCTGCTGCGCCGGAAGATCTGGCCCATGAGCAGTCCCAAGGCTGCGCTGCTGCCGGCGCCGGGGGGCTGGCCGTCTCGCAGGGCTGGGTCCACCAACGTCACGGTGTGGCCCCGTTCGATCAGGAGCCAGGCCACAGAAAGGCCCACCACGCCGGCGCCGATCACGGTGATCGACGTGGGCCGGCGGGTGGGCTCGTGGTTGATGGTGCTGATGGCTGCCGCTTGGATCAGCTCTGCTTCAGATCAGCCTGCACCTGGGCGGGCAGCACCTGGGCATAGAGACCGAAGCCGCTGGCCACCTTGATGTAGGCCTTGCTGAGGTTTTTGTCGTCCTGCAGGCGGGCGGCTTCATCGAGCTCGGCCAGGGCAGCCTTGAGGTTGTCGGCGCGCTTGTTGGCCTCCGGGCGATCGGCGGGCAGCAGGTGTTGGTTGATGTAAAGCATCTCGCGGCCCACTTCCTGCATGGGGCCGTGGATCAGGTTGCGGGTGAAGGTCCAGTCGCGCTCGTTCACCAGGGTGGCCAGCTCGGGCAGGCGGTCGCGGGCGGCCAGGAACCCTTCGGCCTGACGCTCAATGATGGCGATGTCTTCGGGGCTGAGGGTGGCGGCTTTGGCCTTGCCGCCGCTGCAGGCGGTGAGCCCGAAGCTCAGCACCAGTGCCAGCGCCACCAGGGCCAGGCTGCGCAGCGTGGAGGTGAACCGGGTGATCAGCGCAGACATCGACTGAGCAGCCATGGGATCGGAGCTTGATTGCGGGACTTTACCCAGGGCTTTTGCCCCTCGACCGTTGCATGACGAGGCTGCAACGGCCTGCGTGGCTGCTGGCCGGCAGAATCCAATCGTTGATTGGGCTGAGACCCGCTTCGCCATGACGGCAGCCACGGCCATCCTTCAGATGATCTGCCCGGATCAGCCCGGTCTGGTTCGGGAGCTGTCCGGTTGGGTCGCCGCCAACGGCGGCAACATCGTCCACGCCGACCACCACAGCGACCAGGGAGCGGGGCTGTTTCTGAGTCGTATTGAGTGGCAGCTGGAGGGGTTCGGTCTGCCCCGCGAGGCCATCTGCCCCACCGCCAAAGCCCTGGCTGATCGGTTGGGCGGGCAATACAAGGTGAATTTCTCCGATTACCGCACGCCAACGGCGATCTTCGTCAGCAAGCAGGACCACTGCTTATTGGATCTGCTGTGGCGCACACGCACCGGCGAACTGCCGATGCAGGTGCCCCTTGTGATCGGCAATCACCCGGATCTCGGTCCGATCGCCGAGGAGTTCGGCGCTCGTTTTGAGCACGTGCCGATCAGCAATGCCAACCGTGAAGAGGCCGAAGCACGGCACCTGGAGTTATTGGCAGAGCACCGCATTGAGCTGGTGATCCTGGCCAAATACATGCAGGTGCTCACGCCGCGTTTTCTGACCGCCTTTGATCCCACGGATGCCTTCCACCAGGTGATCAACATCCACCATTCCTTCCTGCCGGCCTTTATGGGTGCACAGCCCTATCACCGGGCCTGGGAGCGTGGCGTGAAGCTGATCGGCGCCACCGGCCATTACGTGACCGAGGATCTGGATGCGGGCCCGATCATTGCTCAGTCCACGGTGAATGTGAGCCACCGCGATGAGGTGGAGGATCTGATTCGCAAAGGGCGCGACACCGAACGTCTGGCCTTGGCACGGGCCGTGCGCCTGCACCTCAAGCGGCAGGTGATGGTGTATCGCGGACGCACGGCGGTGTTCGAGTGAGTAGGGCTTCGTTGATTGCGCGGCTGGATGCCCACCGGCCGCCCCAGGCGGATCTCTGGGGTTGGCGTTGTTTTCAGCTGGGCGTGTTTGTTCTGCCCGCTAGCGCTCTGTTTGCCGCGCTGCTGCTGCTGGTGGCGCTGATTCAGGGCAGCCGCCGGCGCAGCCCCTGGTGGCAAGACCGGGTGAACGTCGTGTTGGCGGTGGTGGCTCTGTTGATGGTCGCGGGTGCGGCGACAGCCACCTTGCACAGTCAGGCCTTACCGAGTTACCCCCCGGTTTTGGCCTGGGTGGGTCTGTTCAACTGGATTCCGCTGTTCTGGGGCTTCTGGGCTTTTCAGCCCTACGTGGCAGACCCAGCGGCGCGCCGGCGGGTGGGGCTAGCCCTCGTGGCCGGCACTGTGCCGGTTGTGGTCACCGGTTTGGGCCAGATCTGGCTCGACTGGCAAGGCCCTTGGCAGATCCTCGGTGGGGCGGTGATCTGGCATCTGGAGGCCGGGGGCCGTCCGGAGGGGCGCCTCTCCGGCCTGTTCGACTACGCCAACATCACGGCGGCCTGGCTGTCGCTGAGCTGGCCGCTGTTGTTGGCAGCCCTATTGGCCTGTGCAAGGCGCTGGCGCGAGCGGATCGCAGGCAGCGGTTGGCGGCTGCTGGTGGTGTTGGCGCTCGCGGTGGCTCAGGTGGATGCCTTGTATCTCACCGATTCCCGCAATGCCTGGGGGGCCATGCTGCTGGCCGTGCCCCTAGTGGCTGGCCCCGGCAGCTGGCTGTGGTTGCTGCCGCTCTTGCTCGTGGTGTTGCTGCCTGTGGCACTGGCCACCTTGCCCGGGGTTCCGGCGATGCTGCAGGACCCGGCGCGCGCTCTGGTGCCGCAGTCGATCTGGGGTCGACTGAACGATCTCAACTATCAAAGCCATCGCAAGCTGGCCAACTTGCGGATCACTCAGTGGAGCGTGGCCGCGGGGCTGATCGCCGAGCGCCCTTGGCTGGGTTGGGGTTCTGCAGCCTTCAGCGTGATTTATCCCCTGAGGACCGGTTATTGGCATGGCCACACCCACAACATCGCCTTCGATCTGGCTGTGACCTTTGGTCTGCCGGTGGCTGCGCTGGTGGTGGCTTTGGTGCTGTGGTTGCTGATTCGCAGCCTGCGGGGCGGGATGGCCACCGGAGCAGTGTTCGAACGGGCCTGGTGGGCTTCAGCGTTGGTGTTGGTGGTCCTCCACGGCAGCGACATCCCGATGTACGACAGCCGTATCAACATTGCCGGCTG
This sequence comes from Cyanobacteriota bacterium, assembly GCA_041174205.1. Classification (GTDB taxonomy): domain Bacteria; phylum Cyanobacteriota; class Cyanobacteriia; order PCC-6307; family Cyanobiaceae; genus Vulcanococcus. The sequence continues at coordinate 6,765 of JBEDHJ010000169.1, forward strand.
GATCCTGCTGGCGGGATTGCGCTGTTGGGCCCTCAGGCCAGAGCCTCCTGTTGATGCTTAAGCAGGGTGGGTGTCGGCAGTGGCCCTTCCAGGTGTTCCCACGGCAGCACCCGATCGGCGCTCCAGGGCGCATGAATCACCTCTTCCCATGGAGGCGGCAGCGGCTCTCTGCCTGAGCTCGCGTCGCCTTCCCGCACGGCCCGATACGCCTGCTTCCACCCCCCCAGACTTTCGTGTCGGCCCCGGGCGGCGGCGATCACCGGCGCCAGGCGACGGTCGCTGCGCGAGAGCA
>JBEDHJ010000170.1:0-7594 GCA_041174205.1 Cyanobacteriota bacterium
GGACAGGCCCAGCACCAGTGCGATTGGTCCCACCACGCCACCGAGCAGGGTGAGGGTCGCCAGCTCAGGCAGGTCCTGGCGGCACAGCGGCGTTTCTGCCGAGGTGCCTCGAAGTGTGCGCACCGCCAGCAGGGCCAGGGTGGCGCCGCCGTAGAGGAGGCCCGCGATGCTCAACGCCGAGCCTGCCCCAGTGAGAGTGCTGATCAGCGGCGCGCTGAGGCCGAACAGCAGGGCGGCGGCCAGACCGGCCAGTCGGCCCCGAAGCAGCGAGTCATCGCGGAACTCAGCGGCCATGCCAGCGAGAAATGAAAGGAGAAGGAGCGATACGGCTCAGGTCAGTGCCCCGACCGGGTGGCGCCACGCGGGGAACGTTCAACGGGACGAGGGCGCTCCTGGATCCCCCAATCCTGGATCCATCGCCAGGGGCAGCCTGGATAACCAGAGGGCCGCCGCCAGGGCGCAGATCCCGCCGCCGCTGAAGGCCACCTGGGGGCTGAACGCTTCGTAGAGCCAGCCGAACACTGCCGAGGCCGGCAGCACCATCAGGCCCGTGATCAGGTTGAACCAGCCGAAGGCCGTGCCCCGCTGGCCCTCTGCCGAGAGGTCGGCCACCAGCGCCTTCTCGACGCCTTCGGTGGCGGCGAGGAACAGGCCGTAGCTCGCCATGACCAGCAGCAGCCACGGGCCGCCACCGCGCAGCTGGCCGATGAGCAGATAGAACAACCCGTAGGCGCCATAGCCGGCCACCAGCAGCCGGCGGCGGCCGATGCGATCCGACCAGGCGGCCAGGGGGGTGCAGCCGACCATGGCCACCGCGGAGATCGCCGCCCAGAGCAGGGGAATCTGGGTCTGCGGCACGCCCAGCTGGCGGGCCCGCAGCAGCAGGAACAGGCTGGAGCTGTTGGCCAGGGTGAACAGAGCCACCACCGGCAGGTAGCGCTGCAGCGCGGGCGGCAACGCCGAAAACTGCCAGCGCATCGGTTCGCTCGGTCGGGGCCTGGGGAGGGGGCGCGGCCCGGTGCTGGGTTCGCGCAGGGCGAGGGCCAGCAGGGTGCAGATCACCCCGGGAACCAGCGACCAGGCGATCAGCTGGCGCAACGGCACCTGCAGGGCCAGCAGGCCCGCGGCCAGCAGCGGACCGATCACTGCCCCGGCGTTGTCCATGGCCCGGTGCAGCCCGAAGGCCAGACCACGCTGATCGGGCGCCACCGCCTGGGCCAGCAGTGCATCCCGGGGCGAACTGCGCAGACCCTTGCCCACCCGATCGGCGAAACGCAGCATCAGGACCACCGGCCAGCTGGCCGCCAGGGCGATCAGGGGCCGGGCCAGTCCGGCCATGCCGTAGCCGGTCACGATCCAGGGGCGGGTGCGACCGCTGCGATCGCTGAAGGCCCCCGACACCAGCTTGAGCAGGCTGCCGGTGGCTTCGGCGATGCCTTCGATCAATCCCAGGGCCTTCGGTCCGGCCAACAGCACGGAGGTGAGATAGAGGGGCAGCAGCGGATAGATCAGATCGCTGGCGCTGTCATTGACCAGGCTGATCAGACCTACCAGCCACACATCGCGGGGAAGGCCGCGGAGCCGCTTCAACATCCGCCCAGCAAAGCAGCCAGCTGCCCCCCGTATTCTTGATGGGCCCCCAGCCGGCCGGGGAGATGCAGTGTGCGATCGGCCACCGCCGCCAGGGCCTGCATCTCGGCCATCGATTTGGGCGGCGACTGATCGGCGATCACCACTGTCAGCGGACTCGGCAGCGCCCGTGCTGCGGCGAGCCAGCCCTCCGGGGTGTCGTAGGGATCAAGGCCACCAGTCACGAAGGCAGCGCTGGCGAAGCGCGCCCCCGGATGGCGCGAGATCCGCTGCCGTGCAGCGAGACCCTCAGGGCTCAGGCCGGGCCCGGCCACATCCACATGGCGCCGGCTCATCCAGCCGAGCATGGCTTTGGTGGTGTTGAGCCGGTAGAGCACGGGCCCGAGCAACGGCGCCTCCACCAGAGAGCGGATCGCCGTGAAGGCGCGGCTGCGGCGGCCGGCCATCGTGAGCAGCGGCCCGCGCCAGGTGGGGGCCACCAGCACCCAGTCGCGGAAGGCCAGGCCATGGCGCTCGGAGGCGAGCAGGGCGATGCCAGCAGCGTGGCCGGCCGCGATCAGGCCGCAGTCGGCCGGGCAGACCTCGTTGCGGAAATCAGAGAGGAAGCAGGCCAGCAGCGCGGCGTCGTAGGGCAGATGGGGCCTGTCGCTGTCGCCAAAGCCCGGCCAGTCGACGCGGATCAAGCGGGGGGCCGCACTTCGACTTTGCTGGTGGCTTTCCAGAAGGGCCTCGCAGAAGGGCTCCCATTCGCTGCGGCTTGAGATCGTGCTCAGGGCCGGCAGCAGCAGCCAGGCCGGACCCGGCCCGCCGCTGTCACGGATGGCGATCTCAACGTCTCGGCCGCCTTCGTTCCAGCGATAGCGACGGTGGTGAGCCGTGTGGACGGCTGCCGTCTCGAACTCGGGAGCGGTGGCGGGGGGCACGTCCGGAATGGTGCATTCTTCTACAGGTATACATTTAAGCCATTGATCCCGGAGCGTCGATGGCCGCCAAGCGCTGCACCTCCAGTCGCGAGGGCAAGGTGTTGCTTTCCTGCTGGATTTCCGAGGAGCTGCGCATGGAGCTCGATCGGGCCTGGGCCGCCAAGGGCTACCGCCCGCACGGCCGCACCCAGAAGGGCATGGAGGAGATGATCGCCCTCTACCTGGCCGCCCAGCAGTAGGCCTGAGCCATGGGAGGCCAGCACGGGCACGAACCAGAACACCATCATCACAGCCATGGCCCAGGCGATGGGCACCACCATCACCATGGCGATCACGCCTCAGGGCATCACCACCACGCTCATCACCATCACGGCCAGGACTACCACGCCCACGGTCAGGCCGGCAGCGCCTTCCGCTGGAGCATCGTTCTTAACAGTGGCCTGACGGCCCTGCAGCTGGCGATCGGTTTCGGGTTCGGTTCGCTGGCGCTGATCGGCGATGCCCTCCACAACCTGGGCGATGTGGTGGGCCTGGCCCTGGGCTGGGGGGCAGACCGGCTCAGCCGCCGGCCGGCCCGCGGGCGCTTCACCTACGGCTATGGCCGCAGCACCCAGATGGTGTCGCTGGTGAACGGCCTGCTGATCTTCGCGGCCGGTGCGGTGGTGGTGGTGGAGGCCATCCAGCGCCTGTTCCACCCGGTCCCGCTGATCGCAGGACCGGTGGCCTGGGCGGCGGCCGCCGGCATCGTCATCAACCTGCTCTCGGCCCGTCTGTTCGGCCACGACCATCACCACGACCTCAATCAGCGGGCGGCGGTGCTGCACCTGCTTACTGATGCCGCAGTCTCGGTGGCGGTGCTGGTGAGCGCCCTAGTGGTCGGTGCCACCGGCTGGCTGTGGCTCGATGCCCTCACGGCCATCGGCGTGGGAGCCGCAGTGATCTGGAGTGCCTGGGGGTTGCTGCGCGAGGCGCTCGCCCTCAACCTCGACGCCGCGCCACGCCATGTGGATCTCGTCGCGGTGGAGCAGGCCCTAGCTTCCTTGCCCGCGGTGTGCGAGGTGGAGGAGCTGCATGTCTGGGGGTTGAGCACCTCCCGCACCGCCCTCACCGCCCACGTGGTGATCGATCCGAGTCGTCTGGCGCACGAGGGTCTCAGCCGTGATCAGCTCCTGGACCAGGCCCGCCAACGGCTGGAGGCGTTTGGCATCCGCAAGTGCACCCTGCAGCTGGAGAGTGCGGATCAGCCGGATGCACCGCACTGATCCGGCAGGGGAACAGCCATGAAGCTCCTGCTCGTCGAGGACGACCCCGCCCTGCAGGAGGCCATGCAGCGCCTGCTGCGGCAGTGGGGCTATGGCCTTGAGCTCGCCGGCACGGGCGCCGAGGCGATGGGCTGGCTGGAGCAGGAGCGCTTCGATCTGGTGCTGCTCGATCTCGGCCTGCCCGATACCGATGGCCTATCGCTCTGCCGGCAGCTGCGGCGACTGCCCCGTCATCAGCCGCTGGTGCTGATGCTCACGGCCCGCGATGGCCGCCGCGACAAGCTGCTGGGCTACGAGGGCGGGGCCGATGACTATGTCGTTAAGCCGTTCGATCCCGAGCTGCTGCGGGCGCGGCTGGCGGCCCTGCTGCGCCGAGCCGATCGCCCCCTGCAGGCGCAGCTGTGCTGGGGGCCGCTGGTGCTCCAGCCCGGCCAGACCATGGCGGCGGTGTATGGGCAACCGCTGGAACTCACCCCCAAGGAGGCCCTGCTGCTGGAGCAGCTGCTACGTGCCCGCGGCGCCAGTTGCCGCAAGAGTGATCTGTTGCATGCCTGCGGTGATGGCCGTCGCGTCGTCGGGGAGGACGCCCTGCGGGTCCACATGCGCAACCTGCGCCAGAAGCTCACGGCCGCTGGCTGTGATCCAAACCTGATTGAAACGGTCTATGGCCTCGGCTACCGGCTCCACGCCAGCGCTGCCACCTGATCCCCTCAGCCTGAAAGGGAGGTTGACGCTGCAGGGCGGCGGTTTTGCGCTGCTGCTGCTACTGGCCTTCTCCGTCACCCTCTACTGGGGCATCGCTCTGCAGCGGGGTGAGGATCAGCGCAGTGAACTACGCCAGCTGGCGGCCACGGCGGCGGCGCAACTGCCGCTGATCGCCCACGAGACCCGCGAGGCGGAAAGCCGCGCCAAGTTCCGCTCCGGCCCCAGCCGGATCGCCCTGCCTGCCTTGGCGGAGCAACGCGTGCAATGGTTCGACACCAGCGGCCGGTTGCTCAGCGAGCAGGGCTCCCTGGTGGTGCCGGCCATGCCCGCAGTCCTGCCGAAGTCCACCTCCATGGCCAGCTGGCAGCACTGGCCGGGCGGACTGAGCCTCGTGCAAGTTGTGCTCAGCCAGCCCATCACTGTGGGTGATGCACCGGCCAGAGAGCCCTCCCCGCAGCGGCTGGGGTTCGTTCGTGTGGCCCTCTCCGGCCGTGCCGCGGCGGCCGATCTGGAGAGGCTGCGGCGCGGTCTGTTGCTCGGCGGCATCGTCACTGCCCTGGCGGCCCTGCTGGTGGGCCGCCGCATGCTCCGGGCCGCCTTCCTGCCCCTGCAGCAGCAGGTGGATGCGTTGCAGCTCTTCACCGCCGATGCCTCCCATGAGCTGCGCCATCCGCTCACGGCTCTACGCACTCTTCTGGCGGCGGTGCCAGCGGACTTGCGCCAGCATCCCGGCTTGGCCTGGCCGGAGCTCGATCGCCTCAGCCGGCGCATGGGCGAGCTGCTGGAGGATCTGCTCACCCTGGCTCGGCTGCAACAGAGCGGCGATGGCGGCGAGGCGCGGCCCCGGCACTGGCAGCGCTTCGATCTGCTGGAGCTGCTTGAGGATCTGATCCGTTGTTACACCCCCCAGGCGGCCACCCGGGCGATCACCCTGAGGCTCAGCCCGGCGCCGGAGGAGCACAGCGTTCCGGTGGAAGGCGATAGCGAGGAGCTGCTGCGCCTGTTCACCAACCTGCTGCTCAATGCCATCCGCCACAGCCCAGAGGCCGGCAGCGTCAACCTTGAGGTGACGGCCGCGAGCCGGCGTGTGCAGGTGGCCGTCTGCGATCAGGGGCCGGGTATCCCCGTGGCCCAGCGTGAGCAGGTGTTCGATCGCTTCTGGAGCGGCGTGGATCGCGGTGGCCACAGTGGTCTTGGTCTGGCGATCGGCCGCGCCATCGCCCGCCGCCATGGCGGTGAGCTGCGGCTGGGGGAGAGCCGGCCCGGCTGTTGTGTGCTGCTGGTGGAGCTGCCGGCCGCCACAGATCCGCCGCAAACCTCATGACTTCTTCATGAGCGGCGCCGCAGCCTGCGGCGATGAGCACTCCTCTTCCTTCCGATCCTGCGGTCGCGGCCTTCGGGGCCAGCCTCACCGCCATCACCCTGGCCGAACTGGGTGACAAGACCTTCTTCATGGCCCTGATCCTGGCGGCCCGCCACCGCGGCCGAGATGTGTTCATCGGCGCCTTCGCGGCCCTGGCGGCTGTCACCCTGATCTCGCTGGGCCTGGGCTACGGCCTGCGCGAGTTACTGCCCCCCACCGTCGTGCCCTGGCTGGCGGCGGCGCTGTTCCTGGGCTTCGGCGTGAAGCTGGTGATCGACGCCCAACGCATGCGGGCTGATGAAGCCGAGGAGGAGGAGAAGGAAGCCGAGCAGACCATCGCCGAGGCCGAGAGCCGCCGCCGCATCAGCACCACCTGGGCGGTGATCTGGGAATCGTTCGTGCTGGTGTTCCTCGCTGAGCTGGGCGATCGCACCCAATTCACCACGATCTTCCTGGCCACCGCCCCGGCCTTCACCTTTGCGGGCCTGCTGGCGGGAACCCTGCTGGGCCACGCCCTGGTCACCTGGCTGGCAGTGGGCGCCGGTAAGTGGATCGGCGGCCGCATCAGCGAGAAGCTGCTCTATCGCCTCAGCGGAGGCCTGTTCCTGGTGTTCGGCCTGTTCTCCCTCAAGCAGGCCCTGGGCTGAGCGACTCAGCAGCTAAACGCTTCCCTCCTCCATGGTCTTCGCCTCCCCCCGCCACTACATGCTGCTGTCGACGGCAGCGGCGGTCGCGACGATCGTGCTCAAGACGCTGGCGTGGCGCCTCACCGGTTCGGTGGGGCTCCTCTCCGATGCGATGGAGTCCGGGGTCAACCTGATCGCGGCCATCGGCGCCTTCTGGGCACTGACCCTGGCCGCCAAGCCCGCCGATCGCAGGCATCACTACGGCCATTTCAAGGCCGAATACTTCTCCAGCGGTCTGGAAAGTGTGCTGATCGTGGTGGCGGCCCTGGCCATCATCCACGCCGCCATCGGCCGTCTGCAGGAGCCTCAGCCGCTCGAACAGGTTGGCATTGGCCTTGCCATTTCTCTCCTCGCAACCGCGCTCAATGGCCTGGTGGCCTGGGTGCTGCTGAAGGCGGCGCGGCGCTTCGATTCGATCACCCTGCGGGCCGATGCCCACCATCTGCTCACCGATGTCTGGACCTCCACCGGGGTGGTTGTCGGCATCGGCCTGGTCAAGTTGACCGGCCTGACGATCATCGATCCCCTGATCGCGATCGCAGTGGCAGTGAACATCGTGTTCACCGGCTGGAAGCTGTTGCATGAGACCGCCTCTGGCCTGCTGGATCGCTCTCTGCCCGATCAGGAGCAACGGCAGCTGGAGAACCTGCTGGCTTCCTATGAAAGCGACGAGATCCGCTTTCATGCGTTGCGCTCGCGCGTGGCCGGTTCACGTCGTTTCGTGTCCTTTCACGTGCTCGTCCCTGGTCACTGGAGCGTCAAGGCCGGCCACGATCTCTGCGAAGAACTGGAGCACAAGGTGGCGTCCACGTTGACCCGCACCCATGTGCTCACCCATCTGGAGCCGATCGAGGATTCCAAGGCCTGGGACGACCAGGGTTTCCGCTGGGAGCAGGGGTGAGGCCTTCCAAGCCTTGGCCTTGAGACCTAATCATCCAAGTCCAGATTCACTTCTCGCTCCAGGCCTCGTCCGGACCAACTTTCCCTGCTCATGCTTCTGCATGGCGGCACGGCGCTGCTAGTACAGCCAGATCGCTTGACCCTGGAGTGGCTACAGGGTTGATG
>JBEDHJ010000171.1:0-9656 GCA_041174205.1 Cyanobacteriota bacterium
CCCGACGAGGTGTGCCCCGCCAACTGGACCCCCGGCGAGAAGACCATGAACCCCGACCCCGTGAAGAGCAAGGAGTTCTTCGCTGCGGTCAACTGATCCAACAATCAAGTGGTTGTTTGCGTTGGGGCCCTTCGGGGCCCTTTTTTCGTGGCCAACGCGGACCCGCAGATCAGGCCGTCAGCAGGCTGAGCTCGCCAGAGCGTCCATCCAGCTGAGCCATGCGCCCCACGGGCAAGGCCAGGTTGGGCCGGCCATGGCCCACAGGCAGGTGGCGAACAAGCGGCACACCCAACGGCAACAGCCGCTCCAGCAGGATCTCCTCCATGGTGAAATCACCGGGCAACACATCGTCTTCGGCCCAGCTGAAACGGCCGAGACCGATGCCCGCCACCCCGTTCAGCAGACCGCTACTGCGCCACTGAGTGAGCTGACGATCAATCCGATACGGAGCCTCGCCGGTGTCTTCTAACACCAGAATCACCCCCTGGAGATCCGGGAGCCAGGGGGTCCCGATCAGGCTCGTCGCAATGGTGAGATTGGTCACCAGCAAAGGACCCACGACGCGTCCCCCCTGGACACCCTCGCCCTGCAGCGGTGCCACGTCCCTGTGCTGGAGCAGAGCGGCCAGGCGCCGCCACTGGGCCTCATCACCACCCAAGCCGGCATGGACAGCGCCAAGACTTCCGGCCGCCCACTGAGCCAGTAACAACGCCGAACAGTCGGAGAAACCGACAGACCAGCGCGGTCCAGCGGGACAGCGCCAGCCCTGCTCCAGCACGCGGGCACTACCCCATCCGGCTCCCACGTAAAAGAGGGCATCCACACGCGGATCTAACCAAGCGGTTTGCCAGGCGGCGCCGCGCTGTTGATCCGAACCGGCAAACCACCGCCATCGCTGGCTGAGGGATGGTGGCCGCAGCAGCTCCCAACCTTGGGCCAAGCAGCGCTGGTGCAACTGATCCAGCAGCGGGTCGGCGGGGTCAAGCCAGGTGCCCGGAGCCAGCGCCGCAATGCGACTGCCCCGTCGGAGTGCCGGCGGCTGTGGGCTGCCCACCAGGGCACTGCGGGCAGCACCTGCAAAGCTGGCCCCCAGAGCCAGACCCACCTGGAGCAGCCGGCGCCGCCTCACCGCCGGGTCAGCTGATCAGGCTAGCCAGCAGTCGGCGGCCATCCACACCACCGGTGGCTGGATCACAGGCCCGTTCAGGGTGTGGCATCAAGCCCAAGACGTTGCCGTTGGCGTTGGTGAGCCCTGCCACATCACCCACCGACCCATTGGGGTTGCTGCAGTAGCGCAAGACCACCTGACCGCCGTCCTCCAACTGCTGAAGCAGGGCCTCATCTGCCTGGTAGCGGCCCTCGCCATGGGCGATGGGGAAGTTCACCACCTCGCCACTGGCATAGCCCTTCAGCCAGGAGCACTGACCAGGCTCCACCCGCAGGTTGGTGGGCTCACAGATGAAGTGCAGCTTCTGATTGCGGGTGAGGGCACCAGGCAGCAGGCCCATCTCGGTCAGCACCTGGAACCCATTGCAGATGCCCAGGACCTTGCCGCCCCGCTCAGCAAAGGCCACCACCTCCTGAAGCACCGGAGCGAATCGGGCAATGGCACCGCAGCGCAGGTAGTCGCCGTAGCTGAACCCACCAGGGATCACCACCGCATCCAAACCCGTGAGGTCGCGCTCCTCGTGCCAGAGGAAACGGGTTTTGATCCCTAGGCAGCCTTCAGCAGCCCATTGCACATCCCGGTCACAGTTCGAACCGGGGAAGACCACAACACCGAGGGTCATTGTCAGGCTCCTGCGCTGCTGTCGTCCTTGAGCTCCAGGGTCCAGTTCTCGATCACTGGATTCGCCAGCAGACGATCGCTCAACAACTCAAGTTGGGCGCGGGCGCTTTGTGCATCCGGCGCCTCCAGTTCCACCTCCACCGCTTTGCCAATGCGCAACTTGCTCACGCCGTCGACGCCGAGGCGTGCTGCTGCAGCGCGGGTGGCCTCCCCGGCGGGATCCAGCACCGACGGCCTGAGCGACACCAACACGCGGGCGGAGAAGAGCGGCACCTGAGCTCCACGAGGATTGTTAAATCTTGGCAGGCCGACCGCCATGCCCCCTTGTGCATGGTCACGGTGGAGGGTGTTGCCGCCTTGCCGGCCCGTGCCCTTGCCTCGCCTGACAACGAAGTCCTGGGAAGGCCAACGCAGCCGATGGTTTGTGGCGTCTCTGCTGCTTGCACCACTGGTCAACATCTGGCCAGCCCAGGCTGAGACGAGCATGAGCTTGCCCCTGGAATGCCAGTTGCATCAGGGCCAATGGCAACCCTGCACACTCACGATCGAGCAGATCGGTGAGCACTGGTGGCTGCAGATCGGGCGACAGCGCCTGGTGTTTCGCAGCAATGGTCGCGGCAGCATCACGCTGAGCGATGGCGCCGGAGCGACCCGAACCGTGCAACCGGTCTGGACTGCACAACAAGCCCTTTGCTGGGACGGGGTCTGCACGAAGGGCGAGTTCCCACTGGATTAGGTGTCAGCCGGGGCACGTCAGGCCTGAAGGGCTTGCTCCAAAGCCACCGCATCGACAGCTAGACCCAGGGCCACCAGCTCCAGGCCGTCCTGCTCCGGCCGCTCACCTGGTGCCTGGGTGTCAAACCAGCATTCAAGGCGAGGACCCACGGCCTGAATTTGCAGCGGATGGCGCTTGCCCGGTAGCCAGGCCCGTCCCTTCAGGCGTAAGAGGTTCTGGGAGCGAATTTGCTGGTCGAGCGCCGCCTCAAGTTGATTGCGATCCAGCGCTCCTTGCCAGCGCACCACCGCAGATTGCATCGCCACATGGGTGTGGTCGTGGTGGTCGTGCTCATGCTCATGCTCGTGATGGTGCGCATGGTCATCCCGCTCGAGCCCCAACAGCAGCGCAGCCGGCACCTCACCGCGCTGCATCGGCAACACCGACACGCCGGACCTCACCAAACCTTGGATCTGGCCCTTCAGACCTTCGATCTGGTCTGGCTTGAGGCGATCTGCACGGCTGAGCAGCACCAGATCGGCCGCATCCAGTTGATCCTGGAACAACTCCTCGATGCTGCTGAGGTGGTCGAGGTTGGGATCAGCCAGGCGCTGGGCCTCGAGAGCCGAGGGATCACCCACAACGCTCCCGGCCGCCAAGGCCTCTCCATCCACCACGGTCACCACACCGCTCACCCGCGTTCGGGTGCGTATCTCGGGCCAGCCAAACGCCTGCACCAACGGCACCGGCAACGCCAGGCCACTGGTTTCCACCACGATTCCGTCCAGCTGGTCGGCCCGCTGCAGCAGCACCTGCATGGTGGGCAGGAATTCGTCCTGAACCGTGCAGCAGAGGCAGCCGTTGGCCAGCTCCACCACGCGGCCATCGAGCTCCTCCTCGGGGCAAAAGCCGCAGCTCCGGATCAGATCGCCATCAATGCCCACCTCACCGAACTCATTGACGAGAACGGCCAGTCGTAAACCACTGTTGAGCAGAAGCTGGCGCAACAGCGTTGACTTGCCCGCTCCCAGGAACCCCGTCACCACCGTGACGGGAAGGCGCTGCGTTGCGGCACCCATCTCAAGCCACCAGGCTGGTCCAGGCGAAGGCAGCGCCCACACCGATCAACAGGCCTGCGCACAAGCGCTGTTGGGCAGGAGCCAACTGACGGCTCCAGCTGCGAACCAAGCCAAGGCCGAGGAGTAGCAGGGCCGACTGGCTGATCAGCAAGCCCATCAGATACATCAAAACGGGTGTGGGCTCCCAACCGATCACCGAGGCGCTGAGCACATAGCCATGCAGCGCAAAGGCAGGCAGCAGGGTCCAGCGGGGCAAGCGCTCACACAGCACCAAGCCGAGCACCACAAGAGACAGCGCCACCAGGGTTTCGGCGCCGGGCAGTCCTGGAAGCAACAAGCCCGCTCCCGTTGCGGCCAGACCAGTGGCGAGCAAACCGAGCATCCAACGGCTCGATTGGCGCAGACCAACCAGCCCTAAAGCCAGCAGGAACAACAGATGATCAGGCCCCAGCAGCGGATGGCCCAAACCGCTGAGCAAGCCAGCCAGCGCCGAGGGGTCCTGTTGATGGAACAGCTCCATCAGGTGATGGGCTGAAGCGGGCAGCACCAGCAGCGGTGAAGCAACCAGGCCCAGACCGGCAGCAATGGCCGCAGGCCCCTGAAAACGAGAAGACATCCGATGAACTGGTCCGCGCCAGGGAAGGTGGAGGAACCGGCGGGCGTTCTGACTGGGATCAGACCGCCAGGGCGGCCGGTCCTTCACAGCTGCGGGACAGCGCCGGGTTTACACCGGACTTTCCCCGTTTCCTCCCCGGACTGATCCCCCGGGGAACCGGTCTGATCAATGTAGGGGGTCCTGGCGTTCTGGCCGTCAGCGGCAGTTCAAGCTATCGCTGGTGGCGACGCCAGTGCGGGCGTTGGTGCCCGTGGCCCGGCCGCACAGTGCTTTCTGCTGTGGCAGATCGAGCACCGCATCGGTGAAATCGGCCCCATCGATGACAGCGCCGGCGAACTTGCTGTTCATCAACATGGCGTTGCGCAGCACCGCATTGCTGAGATCGGCGTTGTCGAAGCGCGTGGCGAAGGCCACGGCATCCTCCAGATCTGCAGCGCGCAGATTGGCGCCCTGCAGGTTGGTGGTGTTGAACACGGCGCCGCGCAGGTCCGTCTCGCTGAGATCAAAGCCTTCAAGGTTGGCCTTGAGGAACTCCTGCTGCTGCAGGTTGCGCCCGTGCATGTCCGGCTGGAGGTCCTGGAGGCTGCGCTGGCCGCGTAGCTCCGGGGCCGTGATGGCCAGTGCGCTCTGGCACCAGAACAGCAGCGGAAGAGCCAACACCAATGCCGCCCGCAGCGCGTGAGCGAGGGAGCGAAAAAGCGGCAACACGGCAGCACTACGTTGGGCAGCCAAGTTATTGCAGGCAGCCGCCGCAGCGCGACCGATGAGCAAGACCCTGCGAGTGGTGGTTCCGCCCCATCCCCTGATCGGCCACTGGCTCACGCTGCTGCGCGATCGGGAGACCCCGCAGGCCCTGTTCAACACCGCCATGGCGGAACTGGGGCGCTGGCTCACCTATGAGGCCATGCGCGACTGGATTCCCTACCAAAGGGTCCAGGTGCAAACCCCGCTGGCTGCCACCGAAGGCACCGTTGTGGATGGGTCGGTGCCGATGCTGGCGATCCCCCTGCTGCGGGGAGGACTTTCCCTCTGGGAGGGGGCACGACCGGTGGTCCCCAGTGCCGCGGTGGCCCACGTCGGCGTCAGCGAAGGCCGCATCTGGTTCGACACCCTGCCGGATCCCATCCCGGCCCGCGCCGGGGTCCTGGTGTTCACCCCCCAGGTGGCCAATGGCGACGACCTGCTGCAGTTGCTCGAGCTGTTGGAGCAGCGCGGCGTCAGCGGCGTGCGGTTACGGGTGATCACGGCGCTCACAGCCAGTCCCGGCCTGAAGCAGCTGGGCGAGCGCTACGAAGACCTGACCATTTACACGGGTTGCATCGACGCCGAGCTCGACAGCGACGGGCGCATCCTGCCGGGGTTCGGTGACGCGGAACAACGTCTCTATGGCCTGGGCCAGGCGAACTTCGTAGGCTGAGGGCACGAGATGTAGGCACCGGCGCCATGGCCAACCGAGACAGCGGTTCCAGCTCCCTGGGCACCCTGCTGGCCGGCGCCCTGATCGGTGCAGCTGGTCTGGGCTGGTGGTTGCTCTCCGAGGCGGAGCGTCGCCGCGATCAGCAGCGCCAGGCCCGCAGCCTGCGGCTCAACCGGATCTCCTGGAATGAAGACGAGGCCTTAGAGCCCCAAAGCAGCGATCGCCCCCTGCGGGAGACCGACCTGCAGGACAAAGTGCATGAACTGAATCAGGCGATCGAGGATGTGCGCCGCCAGCTCGAAAGCATGAGCACGCAAGGCTGAGCCAACTCGGGCCAGGCCGCTCGGTAGGTTGCTGCTACGACACTGCCGCAGCCATGCTTCGCTCCGCCGCGATCACCCAGGGCATCCAGCGCTCCCCCAACCGCGCCATGCTTCGGGCGGTTGGTTTCGGTGACGGCGACTTCAGCAAGCCGATCATCGGCATCGCTAACGGTTACAGCACGATCACGCCCTGCAACCTGGGCCTGAACGATCTGGCCCGCCGCGCCGAGGAAGCCGCCCATGCGGCCGGTGCGATGCCGCAGATGTTCGGCACCATCACGGTGAGCGATGGCATCTCGATGGGCACCGAGGGGATGAAGTATTCCCTGGTGAGCCGTGAAGTGATCGCGGATTCGATTGAAACCGCCGTGAACGGCCAAAGCATGGACGGGCTGCTGGCGGTCGGCGGTTGCGACAAGAACATGCCCGGCGCAATGCTCGCCATGGCGCGCATGAACATCCCCTCGATCTTTGTTTACGGGGGCACGATCAAGCCGGGCAAGCTCGGCGCCTGCGATCTCACCGTGGTGAGCGCCTTTGAGGCGGTGGGTCAGTACAGCGGCGGCAAGATCGACGAGCAGGAGCTCACCGCGATCGAAAAGAACGCCTGCCCCGGCGCCGGCAGCTGCGGCGGCATGTTCACCGCCAACACGATGAGCGCGGCGTTCGAAACGATGGGCCTGAGCCTGCCCTACAGCTCCACGATGGCAGCCGAAGATCCTGAAAAAGCCGATAGCGCCGCCCGTAGCGCTGAGGTGTTGGCCGAAGCAATCAAGGCCAACATCCTGCCCCGCGACCTGATGACCCGGGAGGCCTTCGAAAACGCCATCAGCGTGATCATGGCCGTGGGCGGATCCACCAATTCGGTGTTGCACCTGCTGGCCGTGGCCCGCACTGCCGGTGTGGATCTCTCGATCGACGACTTCGAGACCATCCGCCAGCGGGTGCCCGTGATCTGCGACCTCAAGCCCAGCGGCCGCTACGTGACCGTGGATCTACACCAGGCCGGTGGCGTCCCCCAGGTGATGAAGCTCCTCCTCGATGCTGGCCTGCTCCACGGCGACTGCCAAACCATCGAAGGCAAGACCCTCAAGCAGGTGCTCGCCGATGTGCCGTCTGTGCCCCCCGCTGGGCAAGACGTGATCCGCCCCCTGAGCAATCCGCTCTATGCCAAAGGCCACCTAGCGATCCTCAAGGGCAACCTCGCCGAAGAAGGCGCCGTTGCCAAGATCAGCGGTGTGAAGAACCCGGTGATCACCGGCCCCGCGCGCGTGTTTGAAAGCGAGGAAACCTGCCTCGCCGCCATCCTCGACAAGCAGATCAACCCTGGCGACGTGGTGGTGGTGCGCCAGGAGGGACCCGTTGGCGGCCCCGGCATGCGCGAAATGCTCAGCCCCACCGCGGCAATCGTGGGCCAGGGCCTGCTGGATTCCGTGGCGCTGATCACCGATGGCCGCTTCTCCGGAGGCTCCTTCGGCCTGGTGGTGGGCCATGTGGCACCGGAGGCCGCCGTCGGTGGCACGATTGGTCTGGTGCAGGAGGGGGACAGCATCACGGTGGATGCCAACCAACTGCTGATTCAGCTCAACGTGGATGAGGCCGAGCTGGCCAAGCGCCGCGCCGCCTGGACCAAGCCCGAACCCCGTTACCGCACTGGTGTGCTCGGCAAGTACGCCCGCCTGGTGAGCTCCAGCAGCAAAGGTGCGGTGACCGATCAGGCTGAGCTCACCGCCAACCGCTGAGCGCGCAAACTCCGGATTCAGCCGACGTCCGAGCGCTCCGTTGCCAAGAGCGCTCGGATCCGCCGGCAAAACGCCTCCAGGGGAGCACCATCCGGGGGGCGTTCACAGCGTTCTCCGCTTGACGCCTGCATCCAGACCGGATGGCTGCCGTGCCACAACATGGGAGCCAGCTCGTCGCTGACGCGGCTCAGCATCAAGTTGAGATCATCTCCACTGCGGTAGATCTCCAGTTCGAGATCGTTCTGGGGCAGGCGCACGCCCGAGCCATCGCGCGCCTCAATCAACAGGGCGCAATCGCTGCACTCGCCAATGCTGCTCGGCGGCTCGCCGCTGAAGCGCAGGGCATGGCGGTTGGGCTTGAAGCAGAGATCCGCCGCCTTCGCCAGATCCACAAGAAACGCGTCGAAGGGATCGCGTGGCTCGCTGGCACTGAGTGGGGAGAGGTCGAACAACGCTCCGCCCTCACACCACAGCACGAATCGAGCGGAGCATGAGCTGAAGCTCGCCAGGCCTGAAGCCCGGATTGCGGCCGCCCATGTCGCCGAATTTGGAGTGGAGGATCTGCAGGCGAGTGACGCCAGCGGGATCAAAGCGCAACGGCAACCCCACGGGGGTGGCGCGCACGCTGGGGGTGAGGCGATTGAACGGAATCACAACCACCGAGGTGCCTACTGGCCGTGTGGAGAACTCCGCCACCCAACGCAAGCCGCCGGGAATCAACTCCGTCAGTCCGGCCACACCATCGCGGCAAGCCACGGCCAATTTGTAGCGGCGGCCATCGCCATCGAGCTCAAGTTCGAGGGCGCCATAGGGCGATAGATCCAGCGGGGGATCAAACACAGGCGAACGGCAGCTCACAAAACCACCGCCCTCCGGTTCAACAAAGGCCTGCAACACCAACCCCTCACTGGTGGTCTGCACAGAACCCCGGCTGCGGCCGCCCATGATCGTGTCATTGAGGGCCTGCCAACCAGAAAAACCATCACCGCTGGCGATGGGCAGTGGTTTGAGCATTCAGAGTCCTTCAGCGGCCTCAGCATCGGCCAACACCAACACCGGGGCCTTGGGTTGGACCAGCTTGGCGGGCGTGCGCTCGGGCTGCTCATTCGGGTCCAGCAGCCTGGCCAGGGCCTGACGCTTCGCTGCCCCGCTCACGAGGAAAATCACCTGCCGGGCTGCGCTGAGCACCGGCGCGGTGAGACTGATGCGCTCCATTCCCTTGCCCGCCCCGATGGTCACCAGCCGAGCGCGTTCCTGGGTTGCGGGTGTCCCGGGAAACAGCGATGCGGTGTGACCGTCATCGCCGAGCCCCAGGAGCATCACATCGAAAACGGGGGGATCACCCGGGCACAGGTCGCGAACGTAGTGCTCAAAGGCATCCACCGAGGCCTCTGGTGTCTCGAGGTCCGTGGGCACGGGATGGAAGCGAGCCTGAGCGCCGGGTCCAGCCTCAGCCATCAGGGTTTCTCGCAACATGCGCGCGTTGCTGGCGGGGTCGTCAGCGCTCACCCAACGCTCATCACCCAGCACCACATCCACCCTGTTCCAGGGCAGATGTTCGTGATTCAGGGCTCGATAGGCAGCGGCGGGCGTGGTGCCACCGGAGAGCGCGATATGGGCGCGATCCCGCTCATCGAGGGCCAGATCGATCAAGGAGGCGATCCGCTCAGCGCAGACGCGAGCCAGCTGGGTGGCATCGGCTGCCACCTCGAGCTTGTAGGTGGGGGAGGCCGTCATCGATCCGCCCCGCTCACATCCATTCGGTGTGGAAACTGCCGGGCTGATCCACACGCTCATAGGTGTGGGAGCCGAAGCAATCCCGCATGGCTTGCACCAGGTTCTGGGGCAGGCGGCCAGTGAAGTAGCTGTCGATGTAGTCGAGGGAGCTGCTCAGGCAGGGCACAGGAATCCCCGCCTGGGCGGCCCCGGCCACCACCTGGCGCAGGCCGCCGATGCGGCGTTGGATTTGATCGGC
>JBEDHJ010000172.1:0-2953 GCA_041174205.1 Cyanobacteriota bacterium
GGCAATCAGCAGGGGGTTTGCATGCCCTGGATCAGGAAGTCGAAATAGGGAGCTGCGAGGGCTGCGTCATCGCTGTTGAGCAGGACAAGGGAAGCGTCCTTCAGGCAGCGCATGGACTCAACCATCCCCGGCATGGGAACGCCAAGGCTGTTGTACATCTCACGGGCGCCTTCAAGGCCGATCTTCTGGATCATTTCAGTGCTGCCAGCGAGCACGCCGTAGGTCACCAGGCGGAGGTACCAACCGAAATCACGCAGGCACTGAGCACGCTGCTTTTGGCCATAGGCATTGCCGCCAGGAGCCACGTACTCCGGCTTGCGTCCAAAGAGTTGCTTGGCCGCTTCATCAACAATCTTCTTCTCGTTCTCGGTGAGGGCTCTCACCACCGACATACGGCTGGAGCCGGTGGAGAGGAAATCCACCATCGAGCGAAGCTCACCGCCGGTGGGATAGCGGAGCTGATCGTCTGCCTGCAGGATCAGATCGCGTACGACGCTCATCGAAACCACCTGGTGCCTGCCGATCTTATCGAGACTGAAGGCCACACCAGCCGTTCATGAGCCAGGTGTTTACGCACCGATAGGGTCGAGAGAACAGACCGGCAGGTGTATGGCCAGCAAAACAGCACTGCGGCTGGGACAGACCTTCGAGCTCACGATCCAGGGCCTGGGACATGAGGGCCAAGGTGTGGGTCGCTTTGAAGAGATGGTGGTGTTCGTGCCCGGAGCCCTACCGGGGGAGCGGGTGGTGGCGCGGCTGCGTCGCCAGGCGAAGCGCCACTTGGAGGCCGAATTGGTGGGTGTTGAGGAGCCCTCACCAGTGAGGCGTAAGCCACCTTGCATCCTTGCCGAACGCTGCGGCGGCTGCTCTCTGCAGCATTGCAGCGATGCAACCCAATCGGAGTTGAAAACCGATCTGGTGCGCCAGACCCTGCAACGCCTGGCTCAGCTCAAGCTGGACGTGCTGCCGATTCTGGAAGCAGCCAGCCCGCTTGGCTACCGCAACCGGGCTCTCATTCCCCTAGAGCGCAGTGAGGAGGGGCACTTGCGGGCGGGGTACTACCGGCGCGGCAGTCACAAGATCGTGAACATGAATCGCTGTCCTGTGCTGGATCCGCGCATCGACGCCTTGATTCAACCGATCAAGGCAGATCTTGAAGCCACCCGTTGGCCGGTGGATGTGAACTTGAGCCACGGCGGCGGGTTGCGTCACCTGTCACTGCGGGTGGGGCACCACAGCGGCGAGGTGTTGATCACCCTGGTGAGCAGTCACAACAACCTGCCGGGACTGGAGGCGCTGGCACAGCAATGGCAACAGCGCTGGCCGGAGGTGGTGGGGGTGAACCTCAACATCCAACCGCGTGCCACCAATGTGGTGCTGGGGCCAGAAACCTTTCAGGTGAGCGGCCGCTCCTGGCTGTCGGAGCGCTTCGCCGGTCATGACTTGCGCATTGGTGCCGACACCTTCTTCCAGGTGAACACCGCGCAAGCGGAACGGATCGTGCCGCTGCTGGTCGCGTTCTTTGCGGAGCAACCCAACAGTCAGGTGCTCGAGGCCTATTGCGGGATCGGGACGTTCTCCCTGCCTCTGGCCGCCGCGGGCCTGGATGTGCTGGGGCTGGAGCTGCATCAGGCCTCAGTGGATCAGGCTCGGGCCAACGCCGCGCGCAACGAGCTGCCGCGTGCCCGCTTTGAGCAGGCTGATGTGGCGGCGTCCCTTGCAGAACACCTGGCCTGGGCTGAATCCCTACTGGTGGATCCACCCCGCAAGGGTCTGGCACCAGAGGTGATGGACGCGATCTTGAACGCACCGCCCAAACGAATCGCTTACATCAGCTGCAATCCAGCCACCTTGGCGCGCGATCTTGGTCTGTTGAGCGCTGCGGGCTATCGAATCAGGCCCATTCAGCCTGTTGATTTCTTCCCGCAGACAAGCCACGTGGAGTGCGTGGCTCTGCTGGAGCGCGACTAGCTCAGCCCCGCAGCTGAGCGCCAAACTGCTTTTCGAGAGCGGCGCGGATCTTCTCGTGGGCTCCGTCCACCTCAGCATCGGTGAGGGTGCGCTTGGGATCGCGGTAGCGCAACCGGAAAGCCTGGCTGCAACTACCGGCGCCCACCTGCTCTCCCTCATAGCGATCCACCAGCTCCGCTTGTTCCAGCAGGGGCTTGCCGGCCTTGCGAATCGCCTGCAGCAACTGGCCGCTCGCGGTGCTGGTGGGCACCACCAGAGCGAGGTCACGCTCAGAGGCTGGCACGGTGGCGTAGGCAGCGAACGCCGGCTGCCAACGGTTGCGGCGGGTGGCGGCGCTCAGCAGCTGGGGAACATCCAACTGGAAGAGATAGGTCGTGGCAGGCAGGTCGTAACGCTCGGCCAGCTCAGGGTGCACCTGACCGAACCAACCACCTAGGCGGCCTTCCACAGCCAGCAACGCGGCGCGACCGGGGTGCAGGAGAGGTTCATCGCTGAGACGGCGATCCTCCACCGGCAACTTCAGGCTCTCGAGGGCCTGTTGCAGCACACCGCGGGCCTGGAAGTAATCAAGCGGCTGCGGTTTGCCACTGCTGCTCCACAGCTCCGCCTGGCGGGCCCCGCAGATCACGCCCGCCAGCTGCAAGCGCTGGCCTCCATCGTTGGCAGTGGCATCAAAGACATTGCCCAGTTCAAACGCCCAGAAACCACTGCGCCCGGCTTGGAGATTGCGCTGCGCAGCCTGCAACAACTCATCCACCAGGCTGTCGCGCAGGTGGCTGTAATCCGCCAGCAGAGGATTGGCCAGGGGGAGACGCCGCTTGGGGTCAGCGCCCGGGCGCTCCGATGCAGCTGGACCGAGCGAAAGACTGCAGGTTTCCTGCAGACCCGCATCGACGAGCAGGCGCCGCAGGCGGCGTTCAGCGTGCTGTTCGTCACTGAGGCCGCCGGGCTCGATCGGATCGGGCAGATGGCTGGCGAAACG
>JBEDHJ010000173.1:0-3856 GCA_041174205.1 Cyanobacteriota bacterium
ACGGTCACCCTGTTGTTGCCGTTCTCGGTGGTGACCGCTCATCTGATCACAGCTTTGGTGCTGGTGGCTCTGCTCAGTGCTTGCACCCAACTTCTGCTTGAGGAGTCGTCATCGCCCCCTACGTCTCGCCTGCTTCGCCATGGCTGGTTGGTACGGCTCTGGCCCTGGTTGCTCGGAAGCGTGGTGCTGTTGGCTGTCGGTCAGTGTCTGCTCGGGGGGCTGATGGCCACCCAGTGGGCAGCTGGCCGCTGCCTGAGCTCCGGTGAAGGCTGCAGCTGGTTACTCGCCCATCGCCTTGGCGCCCGGCCTGTGGGCTTGGCGGTGCTCGCTTTGGCGGGGCTGGTGACCTGGCTGCGGCCCGGCGACCGCCTCCTGGCGGGCTTGGCTGCGCTGGTGGTGTGCGGTCAGATCGCGCTCGGGGTGCTGAGTCTGCGGCTCACGCTGGCGGCCCCGGCCGTCACCGTGGCCCATCAACTCGGTGCCGCCTTGCTGGTGGCGGTGCTCACAGCCCTGTTCAGCCGCAGCTTGCTGCGGCCCTTGGCGGAGGTGCGTTGACATGGTGACTGCAACGGCGACCACACCACCCCTCACCCGCGAACAGGTGGTGCCCTCGCGAGCGCGCATCAAGCTCCCCCCCTGGTTGGAGGTGGCCAAGCCGCGCCTGATTCCGCTGCTGTTGGCCACCACCCTGGGCGGCATGGCCCTCTCGGAGGGATGGCCTCTGCCGCCGCTGCGTTTGGCCTGCACCCTTGGAGGTGGGGCCTTGGCCGCCGCCGCAGCCGGTGTTCTCAATTGTCTCTGGGAGCAGGAGCTTGATGGACGCATGCAGCGCACCAGCACCCGGGCGCTGCCGTCGGGCCGTCTGTCGGTGGGCACCGCCTTTGCGATCGCCGTCACCCTCGGGCTGAGCGCAGCAACCCTGCTGGTGGGCGGCGTGAACTGCCTGGCGGCAAGCCTGGCGCTGCTCGGCCTCTGCAGTTACGTGCTGCTCTACACGGTGCTGCTCAAGCCCCGCACCACTCAGAACATCGTGATCGGCGGGGTGGCCGGTGCGATTCCCCCGTTGGTGGGGGCGGCGGCCGCCACCGGTCATTTGGGTTTGGGCAGCTGGTGGCTGTTTGCCCTGGTGATGGTGTGGACACCTGCTCACTTCTGGGCCTTAGCCCTGCTCCTGAAGGAGGACTACCGCGCCGTTGGCATTCCGATGCTGCCGGTGGTCAAGGGCACGGCTGCCACCGCCAGGGGCATCAGTGTCTATGCCGCTGCCACGGTGCTGCTCAGCCTGCTCGGGGTCTGGGCGCTGCCCAGTGGCGGATTGCTGTACGGCCTGCTGCTGCTTCCCTTCAATGCCCGCCTGATTCAGATGGCTTGGTCTCTGGCTCAGGCGCCTGACGATCTGCAGCGGGCTCGCGGGCTGTTCCGCTGGTCGATCCTTTATCTCTTCGGGATTTGTCTGCTGCTTCTGCTGGCGCGTCTGCCCGCCAGCGGCCAGTTCACGAGCCAGGGCGTTGAGCTCCTGGCCATGGCCGGGCTTTTCTAGATTGCATGCCCAGTGGCTGTGCGGAGCCTGAGCGGTTGGCGGACGTGATTGAGCTCCGGGCGGTGAGCAAGCGCTACGGCAAGGGCGATAAAGCCGTGGATGCCTTGCAGGACCTCAATCTTGCTGTGCCGGCAGGCAGCCTGTTTGGGTTGCTGGGCCCCAATGGAGCCGGCAAGACCACCACGCTGCGGATCCTGGCCACCCTGTTGGCTCCCTGCAGCGGCACGGTGCGGGTGGCGGGTGTGGATGCGCTGGCCGATCCCCGTGGTGTGCGGCAGCGGCTGGGCTATGTGGCTCAGGAGGTGGCGCTCGACAAGATCCTCAGCGGCCGCGAGCTGCTGGAACTTCAGGGCGATCTCTACCACCTACCTCGCGCTGATCGAGACCGCCGCATCGCTGAGCTGATCGATTTGCTGGCCATGGGCGATTGGATCGATCGTCGCAGCGGCACCTATTCCGGCGGGATGCGCCGGCGTTTGGATCTGGCGTCCGGGCTGCTGCATCGGCCCCAGGTGTTGGTGCTGGATGAACCCACGGTGGGCCTGGATATCGAAAGCCGCGCTGCCATCTGGCAGGTGTTGCGCGCGTTGCGCGATCAGGGCACCACGGTGTTGCTGAGCAGCCACTACCTCGAAGAGGTGGATGCGCTGGCCGATCAGTTGGCGATCATCGAGGGCGGCAGGGTGATCGCGGCTGGTCAGCCGGCGGAGCTGAAGTCGGCCCTGGGGGGAGATCGCGTCACCCTGCGGGTGCGCGAATTCAGTGATGAACCTGAGGCTTTGCGGGTGCAGCAGCTGCTGCAGGCCT
The DNA here is from genome assembly GCA_041174205.1 of Cyanobacteriota bacterium. Classification (GTDB taxonomy): domain Bacteria; phylum Cyanobacteriota; class Cyanobacteriia; order PCC-6307; family Cyanobiaceae; genus Vulcanococcus. The sequence goes on from JBEDHJ010000173.1 coordinate 2,348, forward strand.
GCCCAGGGGTGCGTCAGGTTGTTGTGAACCGCGCCCAGGGCTATTCGCTCAATCTGGTGGTGGAGCACGACGGCGTGGTCGAACAGCTACGCCGGCAGCTTGCCGAGGCCCAGATGCCCGTGTTTGCGCTCGCCCAGAGCCGTCCCAGCTTGGATGATGTGTATCTCCAGGCCACGGGGCGCACCTTGATGGACGCCGAGCTGGCGGTGGCCGGCAGCCGTGATGCCAAGGCTGAACGCAAACAGGCGATGCGCTGATCGTCGCGACGTCCGCTGTTGTTTCCCTGATCGATCGACCCTTTCACTCCGATGACCAGCGCCGCCCCCTCTCTCTTGGATGCCTCCTCCGGTGTGACGCCGCCGCGATCCGCGGCGTCCGAGCTGGCCCAGGAAACGCTCGCCCTCACCCGTCGGTTGTTTCTGCAGCTGGCGCGGCGCCCCTCCACCCTCGTGGCCGGTGTCTTGCAGCCGCTGATTTGGCTGGTGCTGTTTGGTGCCTTGTTTGCCAATGCCCCGGAGGGCCTGCTGCCGGATGGGATGAGCTATGGCCGCTTTCTCGGCGCTGGTGTGATTGTGTTCACCGCCTTCAGCGCTGCCCTCAATGCAGGCCTTCCCGTGATGTTTGATCGGGAATTCGGCTTCCTGAATCGCCTGCTGGTGGCGCCGCTGCGCTCCCGCAGTTCGATTGTGTTGGCGTCGGTGCTTTACATCACGGCTCTGAGCCTGGTGCAGAGCCTGGCGATCATGGCCACCGCCTGGGCCCTTGGTTATGGCTGGCCAGGCGGTGCGGGCCTGGTGTTGGTGCTGGTGACGCTGCTGCTGCTGGTGTTTGCCGTGACAGGTCTAAGCCTGGGGCTGGCCTTTGCCCTGCCGGGTCACATTGAGCTGATTGCGGTGATCTTCGTGGCCAACCTGCCGTTGCTGTTTGCCAGCACCGCCCTGGCACCGATTTCGTTCATGCCGGCCTGGCTGGGCTGGCTTGCGGCCCTGAATCCCCTTACCTTCGCGATTGAACCGATCCGTGCGGCCTACGCCGGTCAGTTTTCCCTCTCTGCCGTTGTGCTTGAGGCCCCCTACGGATCCTTGAGCGCTGCGGCCTGTTTGGGAGTGCTGGCGGTGTTGGCCCTGGGCCTGTTCCTGTTGATCCGCCCGTTGCTGGATCGCAAGCTCGCCTGATCCTCACCCGTGGCTGCACGACCTTCTGCCTCCCCTTCCCCCCAGGCTCGCCGCCAGGCGCAACAGCTGGCGTTGCAGGCTGCCCTCAGCGCACAGGATTCGCATCGGGTGGATCAGTTGCTCGGACAATGGGTCCATCGCCATGGCATGAGCAGTGTTGAGCGGCTTTGGAGCGAGCTCGCTTCGGCCGAACCGGAGGGCTATGCCTGGTGGCAGGGGCTGGATCGCTCCATGGTTCAGCCTGAGCCGCTGCAGCCTGAGCCGCTGCAGCCTGAGCCGCTGAGACAAGCGAAGCCATCGCTGCGCATCGAGCCCCAACTGCCCCGCCCCGCTC
>JBEDHJ010000174.1:0-6048 GCA_041174205.1 Cyanobacteriota bacterium
GGCGTTCACAGCAGGTCGTCCTCCAGGGCGATTTCGTTGGGGCTGCCGGCGAAGGCCAGCCAGACGGGGAACTGCAGGATCGGCACCTCCACCGCCGGCTCCGCCGCATCGACCACGATGAAGGGCAGCTCCCCCCGTTCTTCAAGGCGATCGGCCCGCTCGATCAGGGCATCCGGCCGCTCGAACAGCACGATGCCGCTTTGGGGGCCGAAATCTTCGCGGCTCAGCCCCAGACAATCCTGAAGGCCGCGGCGCCATTCCCCCAGCCGCTCAGGCGTGCCGGCCAAGACGAGGGTCTGAAAGCGTTCCCCATAGAGATCGCCAAGGATCGAGATCGCGGCCGCGGCAATCAGGGCATTGCGGTTGCGGCTGCCGCTGCTGGGTTGGGCTCCGCGCCCGCCCTGGTTCAACAACCAGTCCTCCAGAAGAGCGGCGCCGGAGGCTTCGAGGCTGCGGCGGAGTTTCCAGGGATCGGCATAGAAATCAGGCTGACCCTGAAAGTCCTGCAGCCGCTGGCGGATCAGGGCTTCGTCGGCGCTGAACAGGCCTGCCGCGGCGGCTACTGCTGGTTGGGTTGGCGCGGCCTGTGCTGCCGTCTCCTGATCCAGGGGCGAGGGCTGCACCACAAGCGGCTGCACCACCAGCTCCATCTGTTCGGCCGCTACGGCCAGCTCCTGCAGGGCCCCCACGAGATAGTCCTGAAAGCCCTTGACGCGTCGGGCGATTGCATCCGACTGCCCCGCGAAGCTGCTGCTGATCTCCTGTTGCAGTTGATCGCGGCGACTGCTCAGTTCGTTGATCTCGGCTTGGAGTGCGTCGCGCTGCTGCTGCAGCTCGCGCAGGGCCAGCGCTTGCCAGTCCGTGGCCTTCACGTCGGGCGGAGTGCTTTCAGGTGTAGGTGCGTCGTCGCTCATGGCTGGGCGCTCACGTGGCGGTCGAGCTGCTCGCGCAAGCTCGTGGCATCAAACAGCACGGGCAGAAAGTGAATGCTCTGCTGTTCACGGAAATAAAACAGCACCGGAATTGGGCCCCAGAACAGGGTCCAACTGATCCATTCGCTGTAAGGGAAGCGGCGCAGCACGGTTTCACCCCGCCACACCAGCAGCGCATCAGCGCTGAACTGCAAACGCAGCACCTGGCTCTGGATCAGCAAAAACAAGCCGAACAGGCTCACCAGCAGCGCTAGCCAGAGATTGAGCAGCAGGCTGGCGAGCCCGAGTGCCACCACCGCCAGGGGTAACCAGACCCGCGGCGCCAGGATTACGCCTTGGCTGGGATCGGGAAGGCTGGAGGCGGTCATTGGCCGAACAGCAGCTGGGTGAGAAGCACGTCCATCAGGGACACAGTGACGAGGATCATCACAACGGCGCCGGTGGTGCTGGTGCCAACCTCTTTAGGGCCGCCCCGCGTGGTGAGGCCCCAGCCGCAGGAGATCACGGCGATCTGCAGGCCGAACACCACCGCCTTCAGCAGCATCGCCGGCAGGTCGGAGGGCTCCATCCAGGTGCGCACGGAGTTCCAGAACACCCCCGGAGGGATCTGATACAGCAAGGTGCTGCTCACCTGGCCTGACCACATCGCCACCGTGAAGAAGGCCAGGCATTGCACGGGCGTCATGATCAGCATCGCCAGCACCCGTGGCACCACGAGGTATTGGACGGGATCGGTGCGCAGCATGGTGATCGCATCGATCTGCTCGGTCACCTTCATCGTGCCCAGCTGTGCGGCATAGGCCGTGGCCACCTTGCCCGTCACGAGGGTGGCGGTGAGGATCGGGGCGATCTCCCGGGCCAGGCCGAGGGCAAGGATGCCGCCCACGGTGCTGCCGGCCCCCTGCTTCACCAGCTCCGAAGCGGCCTGGATGTTGAACACGGTGCCCGCTGCCAGGCCCGTGATCACCACGATCAGGAAGCTGCCCGGGCCCGCTTCCATCATTTCGGCCATCAGGTCGTTCATGCCCACACGGCCCTGGGCCAGGGCGGCGACGGCCTGGCCGCCAATCAGGCAGCTTTCCCCGAGGCGTGTCAGCCAGCGGGGGTGAAGCCAAGCGGGGGTGCGGCTTTTACGGCGTGGCATGGCGGGAGAGGTCAGCCGGCGGTGGGGTGGGGCTGCAGGTGCAGACCCTTCTCAGGCCAGCGGCGCATCACCACCAGCCCCAGCACCACCAGCACTGCGGGAATGATGCCCATGCACAGCCGAATCGCCACCAGGGCGCTGTCGGGCTGGATCATGCCGCGAGAGGCCACATAGCCGCTCAGGCTCATCAGATTGCCGAAGAAAAACAGCGCCAGGCTGATACAGATCTTCTGGGTGAACACCATCCAGGCGCTGTATTGACCTGCGGGCTTCTCCGGATCAGCGTCGATCGCATCGGGCAGCAGAGCCCAGGGGATCAGGTAGGCGGTGGAAGCGCCAAGCCCCACCAAAAGGATGGCGGCCAACAGCAAGGCCAGGCGCAGGCCGTTGCCAAACGAGCCCAGGGGACTGATCGCTTCATCCAGGGGCACCAGCAACATCGCCGCCAGGCAGCCGGCCACCCAGAGGGCGCTACCCCAGTGCAGGGCGCGAATGCGGCCGCGGCGATGGGACACCGTGGTCCACAGCTGCAGCCCCACCAGGGTGCTGATCTGGAAGGGCAGCAGGATCCAATTGCTCCAGCCTTCAGGCACGTGCATCACCACCGGCAGGAAGATCAGAGCGGCGGTCTGCATGATCTGAAGGGCACACCAAAGCAGTAGGTAGAGCCCCAACACCTTGACGAACCTGCCGTTGCTGCGAACCCGTTTGATCAGGCGGCGTGTGGTGCCGCGCTCGGTCTGGGGCTGTTGGCAGTTCTGCGCGGAAGGGGCGATGCCCCAGGCGCACAGCAGGGTGCACACCGTGATGATCAGGCCGGAAAACACACCCACCTGCCAGTAGCTGGCGGGGTTCTGGTGATCGCGCAGCAGCAGGGCCCCCAGCACGATGCCCACGAGGCCTGCTGTGATCGAGCCCGTGAAGCGCGCCATGTTCAGCCGGGTGCGCAGCGACACATCGCTGGTGAGCTCTGCGGCCAGGGCGGCGTAGGGGAGGTTGACGCAGGTGTAGAGGCTGTTCGCCAGCACCGAGATCGCCACAAACACCCAGAAGCGCACCCACTCGCTACCGGGCGGCAGCCACCACATCAGCGCCATCGCCACGCCCAGCGGCAGGGCACTCCCCACCAGCCAGGGCAGCCGAGGCCCCCAGCGGCTGCTGGTCTTATCGCTCAGCCAGCCCACCACCGGGTCATTCACTGCATCCCAGAGGCGCGCCAGCATCAGCACCAGGCCGGCCATCCAGGCGGGTAGCCCCGCTGCCGCTGTGTAGAAGATGAACAGGTAGAAGCCGATCAGGGAGGCGGCCATGCCCGTGCCGGCGTCACCAAGGCCGTAGGCCACTAGCAATCTCAGGCGGCCGAAGCCCCGCAGCGTCGCGGCATCAAAGGGTGCGGAACCGGGCGAGGCGGCAGGCAAGGAGTCAGTTCCGAACGCAGGTCATAATGCTGCAACCGGCGTGAAATCCAGATCACGCCAGGCCAGCCACAGGCGCCTGGTGCGTTTGTACTGCTGCGGGCTTAGTTTAGTGGTAAAACCTCAGCCTTCCAAGCTGATGATGCGGGTTCGATTCCCGCAGCCCGCTTCTGTTCAGTGGTGATGTCGCTGCATCAAGGGAGCTGCCACCAGCAGCACCAAGCTGCGGCCAGTCATCGGTGATGTGCTGCCGCTAACAGACTGCGGCGCTTCGGGTAGGTCCTCGCCTGCGGGGCGGCCGGTGTCGATCACCCGCAGCCAGCCTGAAGGGCAGTCGGGGATCTCGAAGCTCAGATCTTCGTAGTAGGCGTTCAGGCCGCACCAGAGCAGCGGGCCATGCTCACGGTCGTTGAGGCTCCAGGCCAGGGTGTGGGACCAGTTGGCCCAGTCGGGTTGCCCCAGCTTCACGCCATGCCATTGGCGCTGCAGGTGTCCGGGTTGATCGAAGCGCAGCAGCTTCGGATCGGCGTGGGGCAGCTCGGGGTTGAGCAGATCGCTCAGGTGGTGGCGCAGCTGGATCAGCCGCTGCAGGAACACGCGCAGGGCCTGGTCGTCGGCATCGGGTTGCCAGTGCATCCAGCCGAGACGGTTGTCCTGGCACCAGGCGTTGTTGTTGCCGCCCTGGCTGCGCCGCACTTCATCGCCCATCAGCAGCATCGGCACACCGGGCGCCAGCAGCAGTGAGCTGAGCAGATTGCGCAGTTGGCGGTTGCGCAATGCGTTCACATCGGGGTCGGTGCTGGGGCCTTCGGCCCCGTGATTCCAGTTGTTGTTGTGGTTATCGCCGTCGCGGTTGTCTTCGCCGTTGGCCAGGTTGTGCTTCTGGCTGTAACTCACCAGATCCGCCAGGGTGAAACCGTCATGGGCGGTGAGGAAGGTGATGCTGCGGCCCAGCAAGGCCGGGTGGCCGCCGAATAGATCGGGGCTGCCGGCGATGCGTTGCCCCATGGGCCAGCAGCTCTTGTCATCGCCTTTCCAGAAGCGACGCACGTCATCGCGAAAGCGACCGTTCCAGGCCCCCACCCGCTTGGCGGGAAAGTCGGCCAGGCGGTAGAGGCCGCCGCAATCCCAGGGCTCACTCACCAGCTTCAGGTCTGCGAGCTCTGGATCCGCTTCGATCTCTTCAAAGAGCGGTGGGTGATCCAGCGGAGCCAGCTCCTCGCCGCGGCTCAGGGCGATGCCGAGATCGAAGCGGAACCCATCCACGCCGAGCTCCAGGGCCCAGCAGCGCATGGATTCAAGAATCAGCCGCCGGGCATGGGGTCGGTTGGCGGCGATCGAGTTGCCGCAACCGCTCACATCCAGGTAATCGCCCTTGGCGTTCTGGTGGTAGTAGTTGCGGTCGTCAATGCCGCGCCAGCTGAGGGTGGGGCCGGCCTGGTTGCCCTCACAGGTGTGGTTGTAGACCACATCCACCAGCACCTCCAATCCGGCTTGATGGCAGGCGGTCACGAGCTGACGCACCTGGTGGCGGATCTGCAGGGGATCGTCACCCTGTTGGTAGGCGTGATGGGGCGCCATCCAGCTCAGCGGGCTGTAGCCCCAGTAGTTGAGCCGTCCGGCGGGTGCGTCGTGGGGGTCGAAGGCCATCACGGGCAGCAACTCCACCGTGGTGATGCCGAGTTCCTTGAGATAGGGAATGGCCTCGATCAGCCCCAGATAGGTGCCACGGGCGGCCTCGCTCACTGGGCTGCCGGCGCCGCGGCTGAAGCCGCCCACGTGCAGCTCGTAAATCACGGTGCGCTGCCAGCTGTGGCGCGGCCGTGGCGCGCTGCGGAAATCAAACCGGTCCCGCTCGGTCACCACCCCCTTGAGGCAGCTGGCGGTGTTCGGCATGGCGCCCACCGCGTCAACCCTGCGGTAGACGTCCCAGCCGGTGATGGCACGGGCGCAGGGGTCGAGCAGCAGCTTCGAGGGGTTGAAGCCATGGCGGCCGGGCTGCAAGGGCCCGAACACCCGGTAGGCGTAGCAGCAGCCAATGCCAACTCCCTCCACCTCCACATGCCAGATGTCACCGGAGCGGTGGCGATGGTCGAGTTCCACCACCTGATCCGGTTCGGGGGCGTTCCCGGAGGGGAAGATCAGGAGCTCCACGCGGGTGGCCATCGGGGCCGCCAGCGAAAAGTTGACGCCATGTTCGGTGGCGATCGACCCCAGGGGCCAGGGTTGTCCCAGTCGGATCGTGCGCACCGGAGCCAGGAGGCCGCTGCCACAAGCTAGGTGGTGCAACCGGCTTCTGCCCTCCGATGTCATGGCTGCAAGCTCAACCGGCCGCGGCTGGTCGTCCGCCCCGGCCGGTGCTGGAGGGGCTCTGGCTGTTTGCCCCCAACCGGGACACCCAGGGCGGCAGCGCCTGGTGGCTGGAGTGCGCCGGCGGCACGGCCGGTGTGCTGATCGATTGTCCCGCCTGGACGGAGGCCAATCTGGCGTTCCTTCAGGACCGCAGCGCCGGGCTTGGCGGTGCCTGCATCGTGCTCACCGGCCGTGAGGGTCACGG
>JBEDHJ010000175.1:0-5930 GCA_041174205.1 Cyanobacteriota bacterium
GATTCACTTCTCGCTCCAGGCCTCGTCCGGACCAACTTTCCCTGCTCATGCTTCTGCATGGCGGCACGGCGCTGCTAGTACAGCCAGATCGCTTGACCCTGGAGTGGCTACAGGGTTGATGGTGAAGGCCTCAGCCTCCGGCAGTCCAATGGCTCACGAGCAAGAGCGCTCCCATCACGACTGCTGCAGCCATGACGATGGCCATGGTCAGCAGCCTGGCTGCGGCAGTACCCCGGCCCCGCCGGCAATGCCTCCAGAAGCCCGAGCCGGTGAGGTGCTCTGGCGGATCCAGGCGATGGATTGCGCGAGCGAGGAGAACGAAATCCGCCAGGCCCTCTCAGGGGTGAGCGGCATCGCTGAACTGCGTTTCCAGCTGGCCTCGCGCACCCTGGCAATCCGCGCCGAGCCGGCCGCTCTGAGCCAGGCGGAAACGATCCTGCGCCGGCTCAGCTATCCGCCGCAGGTGCTGGAGGCAGGAATCCCGGCTCCGCCGGTGGCCAACTCCGTGCCCTGGCCCCGTTTGATCGCTTCCCTGCTGCTGGCGGCGGCGGCGGAAGGAATCCACTCCTTTCTTCCGCCCTCGTGGCTGCATGAGGGCTTGGAGATCGCTTTGGCGCTGGGTGCCATTCCCCTGGCCGGTCTGCCGGTTTATGTCAAGGGACTCGCGGCCTTGCGGCAGGGGCGACTGAACATCAACGCCCTGATGACGGTCGCCGTCATCGGCGCCTTTCTGATCGGCCATTGGCCCGAGGCCGCCATGGTGATGGCGCTCTACGCGATCGCGGAAGCGCTGGAGGCGCGCGCCGCCGACAGGGCCCGAGCGGCGATCAGCCGGTTGATGGAGCTGGCTCCGGATCAAGCGCGGGTCGAGCAGAGCCCAGGCGAATGGCGAATGGTGGCGGTCGAGGCGGTGGCGGTGGGCCAGCGGCTGCGGGTGGAGCCGGGCGAGCGCATCCCGCTTGATGGCGTGGTGCAGAGGGGCAGCAGCGCCGTCAATCAGGCACCGGTCACCGGCGAAAGCCTGCCGGTGGAGAAGGGCCCCGGCGATCCGGTGTTCGCCGGCACGATCAACACCCACGGCAGCCTGGTGATCGCTGTCACCGCCGCGGCCTCGGCCAGCACCCTGGCGCGGATCATCCATGCGGTTGAGGAGGCCCAGGCATCGCGGGCGCCGATTCAGCGCTTTGTGGATCGCTTTGCAGCCCGCTACACACCGGCCGTGTTCGTCCTGGCCATGGCGGTGGCCCTGCTCGCGCCACCACTGCTGGGCCTCACGCCGCTGGATGGGGTGTATCGGGCCCTGGTGCTGCTGGTGATCGCCTGCCCCTGCGCCCTGGTGATCGCCACGCCAGTGACGCTGGTGAGCGGGCTTACCGCAGCTGCCCGGCGGGGGATTGTGATCAAGGGCGGCCTGTATCTGGAGCAGGCCCGCCGCCTGCGGATCCTGGCTTTTGACAAGACCGGCACGCTCACCACCGGCCGCCCCACCCTGGAGGCGTTCGAGCTGATCGATCCACGTGTGCCCCTGGCGCAGCAGCGGCAGTGGGCCGCGTCGCTAGCCGCCCGCTCTGACCACCCGATCAGCCGCGCCATCGCAGCCGCCCTCGATGGCGAACGGCTTCCGGTGGAGGAGCTGGCAGCCGAGGGCGGGCGTGGTGTCTCCGGGCAGATCGCTGGCCAGGCGCTGCGGCTGGCCAATCACCGCTGGATTCATGAGCTGGGCCTTTGCACGCCTGCCCTGGAGCAGGCGATGACTGCCCATGAGCAGCGGGGACGCAGCGTCAGCCTGCTCAGCGACGAACAGGGGGTGCTGGCGCTGATCGCGGTGGCGGATCAACCGCGGCCAACGGCGGCCGAGGCAATCGCCAGGCTCAAGCAGCTGGGGCTGACCCCTGTGATGCTCAGTGGCGACAACGCCCGCACCGCCGCTGTGATCGCCGGCAGGCTCGGCATCGAGCAGGTGCGCAGCGAGCTGCTGCCCGAGCAGAAGCTGGAGGCGATTGCAGAGCTGCAACGGCTGGGCCCCACCGGCATGGTGGGCGACAGCATCAACGATGCCCCCGCTCTGGCCGGTGCCGCAGTGGGGGTGGCGATGGGCGCCGCCGGCAGCGACACCGCCATGGAGGCCGCCGATGTGGTGGTGATGGATGACGACCCGCTGCGGCTTGTGGAGCTGATCCGGCTGTCACGCCGCACCTGGGCCGTGCTTATGCAGAACATCGCCCTGGCCATGGGGATCAAGGGTGCCTTCCTGGTGCTCACGCTGCTGGGCACCGCAACGATGTGGCAGGCGGTGTTCGCCGACATGGGCACAAGCCTGCTGGTGATCGCCAATGGCCTGCGGCTGCTGCGTCGGCGATCGGGCTGAGTCGTCAGAGCAGGTGCCTCAGGATGAGGGCTGCGCAACAGCGGCCGATGGGGAGCGAGACGCTCAGCCAGCACTGGGATGACGTTTACAGCTGCAGGGCCGCTGATCAGGTCAGTTGGTACCAGCAACAGCCCCAGCCCTCGCTGGAATGGATCCAGCGGCTGGCTTCGGAGCGTTCGAGCCGAATCCTCGATGTCGGCGGCGGGACGTCATTGCTGGTGGATGCCCTGCTGGATTGTGGCTACAGCGATCTGACAGTTCTCGATCTGTCGGCAGCGGCGCTGGCCACGTCCCGTCAGCGGCTGGCGGAGCGCGCAGAGGCCGTGCGATGGATCGTGGCCGACATCCTTGCTGATGCGCTGCCGCTACCGGCTTTTGACCTCTGGCACGACCGGGCCGTCTTCCACTTCCTGGTGGAGCCAGCCGATCGCCAGCGCTATGTCAGCCAGCTGCAGAGATCGCTGCGGCCCGGAGGCTTGTTGATCCTGGCCACCTTTGCGGAGGACGGGCCCGAACACTGCAGCGGCCTGCCGGTCCAGCGCCACAGCGTCGACACCCTGCGGCAGGCACTGGCGGATGGGCTAGAGCTGCTCGATCAGCAGCGCGTCAGCCACCACACCCCTGGCGGTGTTGAACAGAAGTTTCTCTACACCGCCTGGCAGGCCAAACCCCGGTCGGACTTGACTGCTCAGACCAGCGGCTGAGCCGTCTGCCCCAGCCCCTGCAGGATGCCGCAGTCGCCAGCGGTGGCAGGGGCGTTACAGCGGCCGCGCAACCGTTGCAGTTCCAGCTGCAGCGCCTGCAACTCGCGCAGGCGTTGGTCCACCTGGAGGAGTTTCTCGTCCAGCAGGCGGTTGACCGCCAGGCAGCTCTGGCCGGGATCCTGCCGCAGCGCCAGTAGGCGGCGGATCTCATTGATGCCGATGTCGAGGCTGCGGCAGTGGCGAATGAAGCGCACCTGCTCCAGATGCTCCTCGTCATAGAGGCGGTAGTTGGCTCTGCTGCGCTGGGGCGGGGTGAGCAGCTGTTCCTGCTCATAGAAGCGCAGCGTTTCGACCGGGACCCCTGTGGCGGCAGCGAGCTCACCGATGCGCAAGGCCAATCACACGATTGCAACCTCAAGTTAGGGAACGCTCAGGCGAGCGGAGCCAAGCCCACGACGCCCGTTGACTCTCCACTTACTGGAGACCATACGGTTTGAGCAGTTCTGTGTTGTCCCTGATGCCGATGGCCTCTCCTTCCCTTCGCGACGTGCGGCTTTTTCGAATGGATTTCCCCGACCACCCCTGCCCCTGGGGGCTGAAGGCGATTCGGTTGCTGCAGGAGCAGCACATTCCCTTTGAAGACCATCGCCTGCTCAGCCAGGCCGAGGTGGACGCCTTCAAGGTGGAGCACGGCGTTGCCACCACCCCCCAGCTGTTCGCCGGAGCGGAGCGGATCGGCGGCTACACCGACCTGGCCGCCCGCCTTGGGGTGCGGGCGGAATCGGCGGAGGTCTCCTACACGCCGGTGCTGGCCGTGTTCGCCACCGCCGCCCTGATGACGCTGGTGCTGGCGGGCGGCCTCAGCGACTTCATGGGCATCGCCCTCTGCCTGCTGGCGATGCTGAAGCTGATGGATGTTCCGGCCTTTGCCGCCAGCTTCCGCAAGTACGACCTGCTCAGCCAGCGCTGGCACGCCTGGGCAGGCCTCTATCCCGGTATCGAGTTGCTGGTGGGCCTTGGGATCCTGCTGCGGCCGGAGCTTCCGATTGCCGCACTACTGATCGGGGCGACAGCCCTGCTGCTGGGGCTGATGGGGATGGTGTCGGTGGGCAAGGCGGTGTTCGTCGACAAGCTGGCGCTCAACTGCGCCTGCGTGGGCGGGAATGCAAAGGTGCCGCTGGGGGTGGTGAGCTTTGCGGAGAACCTGCTGATGGCACTGATGGGTGCGGTGATGCTTGTCGCCGGCTGAGCCGTTGTCGCCGGCGTCAGATGCAGCACGCTTGCTGCGAGGCCGATGGGGTCACCGCGGCCAAGCTTGGCCAGGATGGGGATACACCCTGGGTGGAGGTGTCCGATGGCGTTTCGCAGCACTCACGCCGGCAGGATCCGCCTTACCTGGGCCGGTGCCGCCGCAACAGCGTTGTTGCTGACGCTCCACCCTTCAGCCCGGGGCGCCCCCGATCCCGCGGCCACTCCCCCCAGCGCTCCCGTGCCAGCGATGGGCTGGGGAGGAGGAGCGATGGGTCAGCTCTCGGCCGATGCCCGCTTCATCGTGATGATGATTCCCCATCACCAGGGGGCGATCGCCATGGCGGAGCTGGCCCTCATCCGGGCACGCCGGCCGGAGATCAAGGCGCTGGCCCAGCGAATCATCACCAGCCAGAGCCGCGAGATCACCCAGATGCGCCAGTGGTATCGGCAGTGGTATGGAACTGACGTGCCTGCCTGGGGGATTGGGTCCGGCTACGGGATGGGAATGGGTCATGGCATGGGAATGGGTCATGGCATGGGCATGGGCGGTGGGATGGGGATGGGCTGGGGCATGCCAGGCATGGCCACAAGCCTTGAGGCCCTCAAGACTGCGCCCGATTTCGATCGCGCCTTCATCGAGCAGATGATTCCCCACCACCGCATGGGCGTGATGATGGCGTCCCACGCCGAGTGGAATACCCAGCACCCTCAGCTGCGCGAGCTGGAGGCGGCGATGGTGCGGGTACAGAGCCAGGAGATCGAGCAGATGGCCCAGTGGTACCAGCAGTGGTTCAGAAGCTCAGGCAGCTGAGCCCTTACTGCCGCCACAGTCCTGCCAGCGGCTGAGCAGATCCTCCAGTTCGCTGTGCAGGTCGCGCAGTGCGGCGATCTTCTGCTCGATCTCCCCCGCCTTGCTGCGGATCGTGTCCTGCAGCGACGCGCAGGTGCACACCCCCGAGCGCCTCGATTCCAGAACTTGGCGTACGTCCTGCAGGGGAATCTCCATCGCCTTGAGCGTGCGGATCAGAGTCAACTCCGCGAACACCTCATCGCCAAATAACCGGTAGCCGCCCTCACTACGGCTGATGGGGTGGATCAACCCTTCATCGCAGTAGAAGCGGATCGTCTTGACGGTGAGGCCTGAGCGCCCGGCTACCTCACCGATCTTCAGGGGCGCAGCCACCACCACTTGACTCTCCACCTACAGGAGAGTGCATCCTATCCATAGCGTTCGTCGGTGCTCTCGATGCGTTTCCCTCTCCTTGCGGCAGCGGCACTGCTGGGGCTGATGGCCCCGGTGGCCCAGGCGCAGATGGATCCCCATCAGCACCACCGGATGATGACCCCGGCGCCATCGACTGGGGCGGCTCCGGTCGCTGAACCGATGGATCACGGCGCCCACAACCACGATGTGGGCCCGGCCGGCAGCACCTACGACCTGCGCTGGATCGACGGGATGGTGCAGCACCACACCGGTGCTCTGCGGATGAGCGAGTTCGTCTTCGATATCGGGGTGCCGGGCGTGGGATCCCTCGGTAAGACCATCTGGAGTGATCAGGCCCAGGAGATCAAGGCTATGGGCCAGTGGCGCAAGGCCTGGTACCCCG
>JBEDHJ010000176.1:0-4333 GCA_041174205.1 Cyanobacteriota bacterium
GCCTAGGGCGGGAGCTGGGTTGGCCGACGGCCAATCTGCAGGTGGATGGCCGCAAGTTTCTGCCCCAGCAAGGTGTCTACGCGGCCTGGGTGCGTCTGCCGGGCGAGCATCCCCCTGAGGAGCGTTTGGCGGCTGTGATGAATCTCGGCCCGCAGCCCACGGTGGATCCCACGGCTCCCTCGGCTGTGGAGGTGCACCTGTTGGGGCGCCGTCTGGAGCTGGAGGGGGCAGAGCTACTGGTGGAACCGGTGGCTCTGCTGCGGCAGCAGCAGCGTTTTGAGAGTCTGGATGCGCTCGTGGCTCAGATCGGCCGCGATGCCAGCCGAGCGCAGCAGTTGCTCGATTCAGCCGGCGGGGTAGGCGTTGGCCAGGCCCCAGCTGATGAAGGCAGCAATGGCCCCCAGCAGCAGAATCCCTGACACCAGCACCAGCATCGGGCTGTCGGCTCCCCCCTGCTCCATCGCCAAGGCGCTGCACATGTTCGCCACACCCTAAGCAGATCTGGCTCTGATGACTTCACCTGCACAACCGGAGTCGGTGTTGCGTCTGCTCGACGCCAATCTCGATCGGGCTCGCGAGGGGCTGCGGGTGGTGGAGGACTGGTGCCGCTTTGGTCTGGATCGCGCCGATCTGGTGGCTCGGCTGAAGGATCTGCGCCAGCGGCTGGGGCTGCTGCATGCCGACCGCTACAAACAGGCTCGTCATACCGCGAGCGATGTGGCGGCCGGGATGGGCCATCCCGCCCAGAGCCAGCGGCAGCAGCCCGCCGCCGTTGTAGCCGCCAACTGCGGCCGGGTGCAGGAAGCGCTGCGGGTGCTGGAGGAATTCGGCCGCGGCGACGATCCGTTGCTGGCCTCTGAGGCGGCTGCGATTCGCTATGCCCTCTATGACCTGGAGGTGGACCTGCTGAGGGCCGGTGCAGCGGGCAACGAACGCCGCGCCCAGCTTCAGAGCTGCCGGCTGTATCTGGTGACCAGCCCCTCGCCCAGGCTTGAGGGAGTGGTGGAAGCAGCGCTCGAGGGGGGGGTGCGCTTGGTGCAATACCGCGCCAAGGAGGGCTCCCTCGCCCCTGATGGCGAGCCGATCACCGATGCGGTGCGGCTGCAGCAGGCCCAGGCGTTGCGTCAGCTCTGCAGCCGCCATGGCGCCCTGTTTCTGGTGAACGACCGCATCGATATCGCCCAGGCCGTGGATGCCGATGGCGTGCATCTGGGGCAGGGCGATCTGCCGCCGGCTTTGGCACGGCAGCTGTTGGGGCCCGAGAAGTTGATCGGCCGCAGCACCCATGCCCTCAGCCAGCTGCGCCAAGCGGTGACGGATGGGTGCGATTACGTGGGCGTGGGCCCGGTGAATGCCACGCCCACCAAGCCGGGCCGCGAGCCTGTGGGGCTGGACTACCTCCGCCAGGCGGTCGAGGAGAGCCCGATTCCCTTCTATGCCATCGGAGGCATCGATCCAACCAACCTGGCGGCGGTCCAGGCGGCCGGTGGCACTCGGGTGGCGGTGGTGCGTGCCATCACCGAAGCGGCAGACCCGGCAGCCGCCACACGCCAACTGTTGGAGATGCTGAACTGAACCGATGAGCGATGCCACCCTCTCGATCCGCCTGAATGGCGATCCGATTCAGTGCCCACCTGGCTTATCGCTGTTGCAGCTGCTGGAGCTGCGCGGTTACAAGCCCCAGCTGGTGGTGGTGGAGTTCAACGGCGAGATCCTGCCCCGGGCCCGCTGGGCCGAACAGCCCGTACGGGAAGCCGATGCTGTGGAGGTGGTCACCATCGTCGGGGGCGGTTCCTAGATTTCTGCCTAACTCTTTGGGTCTGGTCTTGCCCCAACAGCACCCCGCATCGCTGCTGCGCCGCCTGCTGAGTGGCCTGATGCTGCCGGCCCTCCTGACGGCGCTGCTGGCCTGGCCGCAACCGTCTCAAGCCGCCAGTGGCGGGCGCATCGGCGGGGGCAGCTTCCGCTCTGCTCCCTCAATGCCCCGCAGCTATGGCGGTGGATACCAGCGCGGCTATGGCGGCGGTGGGATCGGCTTTCCCTTCATCGTGCCGTTCTTCTTCGGCGGCGGTGGTCTGTTCGGCTTCCTGGTGCTGATGGCGGTGGTGGGATTGGTGTTGAACGCCTTCCGCGGTGGTGGTGGTCAGTCGCTGCCGGCCGGCATGCGTGGCGGGGATCTTGACGCCTCCCGGCCCGACGGTCCTGTGTCGATTGCGCAGGTGCAGGTGGGTCTGCTCGCCTCGGCCCGTGAGTTGCAACGCGACCTGCGCAGCCTGGCGGCCAGCTCCCACACCAGCAGCAGCAGCGGTCTGCAGCGCGTGTTGCAGGACAGCACCCTGGCGCTGCTGCGCCATCCGGATTTGTGGGTCTATGCCAACGCGGAAGTGGGTCAGGTTCCCTTCCAATCGGCCGAATCCACCTTCAATCGGCTTTCGATGACCGAGCGCAGCAAGCTCGCCGGTGAGATCACCACCAATGTGGGTGGTGCTCGGGGGCCTGCCTCCTCCAGCAGCGCCGGCGATGCGGATGCCACCAGCGATTACATCGCTGTGACCCTGTTGGTGGCGAGCCGCAGCCGTCTGGCGCTCAAGCCGGTGAACGGCAGCGAGGACCTGCGCGAAGCGCTGCGGTTGGTGGGCTCGGTGCCCTCGGATCAGCTGTTGGCGCTGGAGTTGATCTGGCAGCCGGAGGGTGCTGGCGAGGTGCTCAGTGCTGATGAGCTGATCACGGCCTACCCCGATCTGAAACACCTCTGATCAGTTTCGTTTTTCTGCGGATTTCGCGAATTAAAGAAACTCTTCCGCTGCAGACGCGTGTTTACGGCTGTTTGAGGGCCCAGGGATTTGTAGGTTGAAGCACAGTCTTTTTCGCTTGCGTGTCTGCCTCGGTTCGCCATTCAGAAACCCGTGCCATGAAGTGGCAGGCCAATGGCGAGTTGGCAGGTAGCGATCTGCATGCTCTGCTCAGCCGCCTGCATCAGGTGGAAACCGAGGAGCGTGCCCGTGAGCTGCAGCAGTGCCTCGGCCGCCGCGCCCTGGAGGCCTGAGCGAGGGCTATTGGGCCTTCAATCTGAAGCCGATCTGCAAGTTGGCCTTGGCCGGTTGCGGATGGGTCTGCAGCTACCCACAGTGCGGCTCAGCTGATCGGCCTCGATGTCGTCGCGCTCTCCGCACTGGGTGAACAGCGCTGTTCTGCTCGAAGCACTGGAGCGCTACGAACAACGCCGCTTGCCTCGCTCGATGCAGCTGTGGGTGGAGGCGATGCTGGACTCAAGACTCCTGCGCGTGAGCCGTTGCGCGGTCACTGCTGAGGTCTGCGTTGAGGATGCGCAGGGCTGCCATCGCGGCGCCGTAGCCGTTGTCGATGTTCACCACGCTCAACCCTGGTGCGCAGCTGGCGAGCATGCCGTGCAAGGCGGCCTGGCCACCAGCGCTCACCCCGTAGCCCACGCTCACCGGCACACCGATCACCGGCTGCGGCACCAGTCCGGCCAACACCGTGGGCAGGGCACCCTCCATGCCGGCGCAGGCGATCAAGACGCGAGCACGGCGGAGCCGCTCCAATTGATCAAGCAGCCGGTGCAGTCCTGCCACGCCCACATCCAGCAGCCGTTCACAGCGGATGCCGTGCCAGTGCAGGGCCAGCTGCGCCTCGCTGGCCACCGGCAGATCACTGGTGCCCCCACTCAGAACCACCACTTCCCCTCGATCGGGCCGCAGGGGTGCGGGTGCCCCAAGGCTCAGGCAACGGGCGTCGGCGTGGAACTGAAGCTGCTCCACCAGTGCCCCGCCGCTGGCCTCCTCCGCCAGCTGCTCCCGCACCAGCGATGCCTTGGCCGCATCAACCCGGGTCGCCAGTGCCAGTTCTCCTTCCCTCTGCAACCGCACCAGGATGGCGGCGATCTGCTGAGCCGTTTTGTGCTCGCCCCAGATCGCTTCCGCCATGCCGAGGCGCTGGCGGCGCTGCAGATCGAGCCGAGCCGTTTCGTTCATCCCGCCGGTTGGAGCTCGCCTTCAAACACCAGCGGGAAGGGGTTGCCCTGACGGGTGCCCGTGGCCTCACGGGCCAGCTGCTCAAACCGCTGCTGCACCGCTTCCACCTCTTGTTCGGGAATGGCTTTCCACTGCTCGCGGCTGGCCCAGCGGATCAGCAGCGTGCCTTCTTCGCGTTCGCCATCCCAGAGAAGATCGCGCCCGAGGTAGCCCGGTTGTTGCTGCAGCCAGGGCTCCCAGCTGCCGCGCTCTGCTTGCAGCCAGGCCTCCCGAGCCTCGGCCGGCACCTTCACCCGCAGGTGCTCCACCACCGCAACCTCAAAGCGGCCACCGGGGAGCTC
>JBEDHJ010000177.1:0-16870 GCA_041174205.1 Cyanobacteriota bacterium
GTCTTACCTGCCACCGGCGGCAGGTTGGGGTCGTTGAGGATCGTGGCGGTGCCATCGGTCACCACCATGCGCAGCCCCTTGCGCAAGGCGCGCAGGGTTTCGGATTTGAGGCCAATCCAGCGCCGCTCGGTGGGGCGCTCCACCACATGGGGCGTCACCAACCAGCCCCCATTGGCGACCGCCGCATAGAGGCGCGCCATCTGCAGGGGGGTCACGAGCACCGGACCCTGACCAATGGCCGAGCTGATCGTGTCGACGGCCGTCCACGGTTCGCCATAAACCTTCTGCTTCCAGGCCTCGTCTCCCAACAGGCCGGCGCCGTCTTCATCCTTGAGTTCGATGCCGGTGAGATGGCCATAGCCAACGCGTCGGGCAGCCTTGAACAGCTCCTGCGGGCCCACACGCAAGCCCACCTGGTAGTAGAAGCTGTTGCTGCTCACTGCCAGGGCCATCGGGAAGCCGATCGCGCCGAAGCTGCCGTGGTCGCCGTAGCAGCGCCCCCGGTAGCAGAAGGAATTCATCGTGGGCAGCGTGGAGGTTTCGTGGAACCGCCCTGATTCGATGCCGGCGATCGTGGTCACCAGCTTGAAGGTGCTGGCGGGGGGATAACCCTGAAAGGCGCGGTTGAGCATCGGCGCTTCAGGGCCGCCCAGGGCCTGCCACTGAGCCGCAGTGGGACCAGTGGAAAAGATGTTGGGATCGAAATTGGGCCGGCTGGCCATGGCCCGGATCGCACCGGTCTGGGGATCCATGGCCACGATCGCCCCCTTGCGCACGCCCGCGAGGGCCTTCTCGGCTGTTTTCTGCAGCTCCAGATCGATGGTGAGGCGTAGATCCTTGCCGGGCTTGGCCTGCTTCTCCCCCAGCACCCGCTGCACCTGGCCGGCCGCATTCACCTCCAGCTGCTGCCCGCCCCACTCGCCGCGCAGATGCCGCTCAAAGGCGCTCTCAATGCCGCTGCGACCGATGCGGTCCTGCATGCGATAGCCCTTGGCCTCGAGGCGCTTGTATTCCTCCGCCGTGATCGGGCTGGTGTAGCCGAGCACGTGGGAGCCAAGGCTGCCGTAGAGGTAGTGGCGCACAAAATCGAGGTCGATCTCAGCGCCCTTCAACGCGGCGGCCTGCTCGCGGAAACGCAGCACCTGCTCCGGTTTGAGGTCGCTAGCCAGCTCGATGCGATAGCCCTCGGCGTTGAGCCCCTTGCGCCGCTGCTGCTCCAGTTGCTCCTGGCTGATGCCGATCACCCCACTGAGGCGCTGCCGCAGGGCGGGCCAGGCGGCCTCACTCACCTCGCGGGGCTGCAGGTAGAGGTTGTAGGGCAGGCGGGTGGACACCATCACCTGGCCGTTGCGATCGAGAATCCGCCCCCGCATCGGATGGCGCGGCACCAGGCGGATGCGGTTCTCGTCGGCACGGGCCCGGTTCTCCTGGCCGTGCAGCAACTGCAACCAGACCAGGCGCGCCACCATCGCGGAGGCGAACAGCACCACCACAGCCAGCAGGACCGCCGGCTGCTGCTGCATCCCGCTATGCCGCTGTCCCCCTGCCGTCACGGCAGCCGCTGCTCCAGCTGACTGAGGCGGCCCGCGATGCGAGCCAGGGCCTGCTGCAACGCCTGGCGATCGGCCTCCAGATCGGCCTGCTGCTCAGGAGGCACATCCCGGACATCCACCTTCAGCACGGGATTGCCCAAACCCGGCTGCAAGCGATCCAGGCTGTCGCGCACCTGGCGGGCGGCCGGCTCGCCCTCCTGGCGCAGCTGCTGGAGGGGATCAGGCTGATCGCTGAAGGCCTCAATCACATCGCGAGGGCCGCCACGCCGGGCACGCTCCACCACCGCCAGACCCACCGGCAACACCTCCTGCATCAGGGCGAGGCGCAAGGCATCGAGGGGATCAGAAGCCATCGGAGCCGAAACGGCGGCGCAGGTCGAACAACCAGTCTGGCGTGCTCAGCGCGGGCCCGACTCCACGGGGGGCTGCACAATCTGCTGACGGCAGAACTGCTGCGATCCCCACCACCAGCCGCCACCCACCGCCAACACCAGTAACGCGGAGAAGGGCAACAGCGCCTGGCGCGTGACCGGCAGCAGCAGCCACTCGCTCCAATCGCGCAGCAGGCGTTCACGATCGAAGCGGCGCCGCTCACTCACTTCCTGCTGCAAGCGGCGCTTCAGCGCTTTGGACACCCAACGCTCGAAGGCCCGCTTCTTGGTGACGGCCATCTTGCGCTCCACCTCCAGCAACTGACCGGGGGTGAGCTCGGGGTTGAAGGTGCTGATCAGCTCCAGGCTCTTGAGGAACATCTCAACAGCACCGTCTTTGATCACCCGCTCGTCATCGCTGAGCAGGTCCCAGTCGAGTTCGGGGTAGAAGCGCAGACGGTTGGCACTGACCTGGTCCTCCGCCAGCTGGCCGGGCTCCCGCAGCCAGCGGTCGGTGTTGGCGTCAAAGCGGCGCCAGTAGAGGAAGGGATTGAGATAAACGACCTTGCCGGCCAGCTGGATGCTGTCCTGCTGGAGGCGGCGCTGCAGCTGGAGGTCCTGCTGGGGGGCGGCGGTCAAGGCTCCTGAGCCGGGGCCCCGAGGGTAACGGAGCCATCCGGCTGCGGCTAGCCGCGCCAGCTCACTCCCACTCGATCGTGCCGGGGGGCTTGCTGGTGATGTCGAGCACCACCCGGTTGACCCCCTTCACCTCGTTCACGATCCGGTTGGAGATGGTCTCCAACAGGTCGTAAGGCAAGCGCGACCAGTCGGCGGTCATGCCGTCTTCACTGGAGACGCAGCGCAGCACCACCGGGAAGGCATAGGTGCGCTTGTCACCCATCACCCCCACGCTGCGCACCGGCAGCAACACGGCGAAGGCCTGCCAGATCTCGTGATACAGGCCCGCTGTCTTGATCTCTTCGCGCACGATCAGATCGGCATCGCGCAGGATGTCGAGCTTTTCGTTGGTCACTTCGCCAAGAATGCGAATCGCCAAGCCGGGTCCCGGGAACGGGTGACGGCCCACGATCTCCTCGGGCAGGCCGAGGGTGCGGCCCACCTTGCGCACTTCGTCTTTGAAGAGCTTGCGCAGCGGCTCCACCAGCTTGAATTGGAGGTCCTTGGGTAGGCCGCCCACGTTGTGGTGGCTCTTGATCTTGACCGCCACGCGCTCACCCGTTTTGGGGTCCACGTTGGTGCCAGCGCTCTCGATCACATCCGGATAGAGCGTGCCCTGCGCGAGGTAATCGAAGGGACCGAGGCGCTTGCTCTCCTCTTCGAACACCCGGATGAATTCCGTGCCGATCAGTTTGCGCTTTTCTTCAGGATCGGTGACCCCTTCGAGCTTGTTGATGAAGCGTTCACGCGCATTGATGTATTCCACATTGATATGGAAGCGCTTATCAAAGAACTCCACCAGAAACTCAGGCTCACCCTTACGCATGAAGCCCTGGTCGATGAACATGCAAGTGAGCTGATCACCGATCGCCTTATGCAGCAGGAAGGCGAGCGTGGAGGAGTCGACACCACCCGAGAGGGCAAGCAGCACGCGCTTATCACCCACCTGACGGCGCACATCAGCCACCGCCTCATCAATGAAGGCCGCCGTGGTCCAATCCGGCAGACAACCGCAGATGTGATAAACGAAGTTGCGCAGCAGGGCCATGCCGCAGGCGGAATGCACCACCTCCGGGTGGAACTGAACGCCGTAGAGACGGCGCTGGTGGTCCGCCACCGCCGCCTCAGGCGTGTTGTCGGTGTGAGCAAGCCGCACAAAGCCATCGGGCAGGCTTTCCACGGAATCACCATGGCTCATCCACATCGTGGAGCCTTCATCCACGTTGGTGAGCAGATCGGTGGGGTCATCGACAAACAGCGGAGCCTTGCCATATTCAGCCCGCCCAGCTGCAATCACCGAGCCGCCCAGCTGCTGCACCATCAGCTGCATGCCGTAGCAAACACCCAACACCGGAATCCCCAGATTCCAGATCTCGGGATCACACAAGGGCGCATGCTCGGCATACACCGAACTGGGGCCACCACTGAGGATGATGCCCTTGGGATTGATCGCCTTCAGCTCCTCCGCCGTGGTGCTGTATCCCATCACGAGGGAATACACCTCGGTTTCACGCACACGCCGGGCAATCAGCTCGGAATATTGAGAACCGAAATCCAGAATCACGATCGCCGGATGGCGATCGGTTTCGCCGATGGCGGTGGGAGTCACGTTCGACATAGGGCGGCCAGCTGCTGCGGCCCGGGCAATCCCATCACCCTAGATCTCAGGCCCTGAAGGCCTGCAGCAACTCAGCTCCGCAAGGGCCCTGGGCGCAGAGGCGTCGGCCACGATCGAACAGCACGGCCCCGATGCGCAGACCGCTCTGACCGTGCCGGGCCAGGTAGGCAGCGCTGCGCTGTTCCACAGCGGCGGCCAGCTGCTGCTGCAACGCTTGAGCTGCTGCCGCATCCACCACCGCCAGCTGGCGCAGCGCCTCATCCACGCTGGCGGCCCGAGCCAAGGACTGCAACTGCTCCAGGGGCAAACCCAGAAGCGCCGCCTGGGTGGTGAGCACCTCCAGGCGGCCATCGGCCAGATGGTGGTGGGTGTGGAAGATGCCGCCGGCGAGCTTGATCAACTTGCCCTGGTAGCCGAACAGCAGCAGCCGCTCCACCCCCTGCTCCGCGGCCGCCACCATCAGCGGGCCGATCCAGTTGCCGGTCTTCAGCAGCAGGTCGGCGGGCAAGCCGAGGCTGGGGGCCAGATCCAGGCCGTTCTCGCCGATCACCAACACCAGATCCCTGGCGAGGGCGGGATCGGCGGCACGGCGAACCAGCTCAGCGCGAGCGCGGGCCAACTGATCGGGATCGGCGCTGCGCTGCACAGCCGCCTGGGTGCCGATCAGGGCCAGACCATCCACAACCCCAAAGGCCTCATTGCTGGTGCGCCGGGCCAGCTGCCGCCCCCCCGGCAGGGTGATCCGCAGCAGGAGTCCGCAACCATCGGGCAGCAAGGGCTGCAGGTTGCGCTCCAGCAAGGCGCGGGCAAACGCGGACACACACAGCTCGGCGCTGCCAGCCAGGACCCCCACCCCCTCTCCTGCTTCCAGGTGGAGCCAGGACTGGTCTGGAGCCAGCTCCGCCCAACGGGCTTCCACCCACACCGCCAAGCCACGGGTGAGATCCAGGCCATCCCCGGGCTGACAGCGGCTGATCCCCAGGGCCCGATCCGGAGCCAACAGCGCCGCCCCTTCCACAGGCACAGCCACCGGCTGCTGCGCCTCAGATGAATCCGGCTGGAGGAGCAGACGCACCTCGGCCGGGGCCGGCCCATCACCCCGCAACTGCTGGACAGACGCTACGGCGGCGGCAGCCACCCACACCGGCAGGGTGTAGCCGGAACTGGTCATCGCGGGACGCCGCAAGGCTGTTTTTTAAGGTGGGGGATTGCGCCGCATCGGGCTGCGCAGCCGCCTCCAGATTCGCCCCACCCGCTGTATCCATGCAGGACAAGCTCACCCTGATGATCCCCGGCCCCACTCCGGTGCCGGAAACCGTCCTGCAAGCCATGGGTCGCCACCCCATCGGTCACCGCAGCGCCGACTTCCAGAAGATCGTGCGCCGCACCACTGAACAACTGCAGTGGCTGCATCAAACCAAGAACGATGTGTTGGTGATCACCGGCAGCGGCACCGCCGCCATGGAAGCCGGAATCATCAACGTGCTCAGCAAGGGCGACAAGGTGCTCTGCGGCGACAACGGCAAGTTTGGTGAACGCTGGGTCAAGGTGGCCAAGGCCTATGGCCTGGATGTGCAGGTGGTGAAGGCGGAGTGGGGCCAGCCCCTCGATCCCGAAGCCTTCCGTAGCGCCCTTGAGGCCGACAGCGCCAAGGCGATCAAGGCCGTGATCCTCACCCACTC
The DNA here is from genome assembly GCA_041174205.1 of Cyanobacteriota bacterium. Taxonomy (GTDB): domain Bacteria; phylum Cyanobacteriota; class Cyanobacteriia; order PCC-6307; family Cyanobiaceae; genus Vulcanococcus. The sequence goes on from JBEDHJ010000177.1 coordinate 5,903, forward strand.
GGAAACCTCCACTGGGGTGATCAACGATCTCGAAACGATCGCCAAGCACGTGAAGGCCCATGGCACCGCCCTCACCATCGCCGACTGCGTCACCAGCCTGGGCGCCTGCAGCGTGCCGATGGATGCCTGGGGCATCGATGTGATCGGCTCCGGCTCCCAGAAGGGCTACATGATGCCTCCGGGCCTGGCCTTCGTAGCCATGAGCGATCGCGCCTGGGCCGCGGCCGAGCGCTCCGATCTGCCGAAGTTCTATCTGGATCTGGCGAAATACCGCAAATCGGCCCACGCCGATAGCAACCCCTTCACCCCCGCCATCAACCTCTACTTCGCCCTGGAGGCGGCCCTGGAGATGATGCAGGCGGAAGGGCTGGAGGCGATCTTCGCCCGCCATGCCCGCCACCGCGCCGCCGCCCAGGCCGGCATGAAGGCGATTGGCCTGCCCCTCTACGCCGCTGAAGGCTGCGGCAGCCCGGCGATCACCGCCGTGGCTCCCGATGGCATCGATGCCGAGAGCCTGCGCAAGAAGGTGAAAGAGCGCTTCGACATCCTGCTGGCCGGCGGCCAGGACCACCTCAAGGGCCACGTGTTCCGCATCGGCCACCTGGGCTTCGTCTGCGATCGCGACGTGCTCACCGCCGTTGCTGCCATCGAGGCAACCCTGCAGGAGCTGGGCCTGCACAAGGGCACTGCAGGTGCCGGCGTGGCCGCCTGCGCCGCCGCTCTGGCCGGCTGATGCCACCGGGCAAAGCGTGCAGATCTGTCTAGGGTCAGATCGCACGCTTTGCTCCTCAATGCGCCGCTCCCTTGCCATCGCAGCCGCCTGCCTGAGCCTGGCTCTGGTGGCCTGCTCTCCCGTTGAAAAGAAGAAGAAGCACAAGGAGGCCAGCGAACAGCAGGCCACCGTCGATGTGTGCGAGCAGCTCACCAAGGTGGGCACCGCTCTTGAAGCCAGCGCCGCTCTCAAGCCCACCTCCACCGTGGGCGATGCCGAAGCCGCAGGTAAACAGCTGCGCACGGCACTGAAAGGCCTGAAGCAAGCGGAAGTGACCCTGGAAGCCGATCGCATGGCCGCGTTCCAAAAGCAGGCCCAGGCCTTCAACAAGGAACTGAAGAAGGTTTCCAAGGAGAAGCAGCTCACCCTCGAGGAAGCCGCCAAGACCCTCAAACCCCAGGCAGACAGCGTGATCGCTGCCCACAAGCAGCTCAAGGCTGCCGTTCAATGCAACGGCGCAGCTGCGGCGCCAGCCCAGTGATCTGAGCGCTGGTTGCTATGGTTGGCCGGCCGCAAGTTGAGGCTCTCCTCAACAGGCTGGCCAACCAATCTGAGGCTCATTGCTTCAGATCTGCGGGTGTAATTCAGTGGTAGAATGTCAGCTTCCCAAGCTGAACGTCGCCGGTTCGAGCCCGGTCACCCGCTTGACGAATCAGCTGATCGCTCAATTGCGAGGCTTGATCAGCTGCAGCACTTGAGGTCCAACGCTGCCAGCTCGCCGCTCACAATCCAGCGAGCGCAGGATCAACCGTGCAGCATGTTCTATCTCGCCCTGCTCAGCCGCCTGTGCCGCAGCGTCGGCATGGCTGGATGCTTCCTTCAGCAGATCTTCGCGGCGATCGGCAGGAGCCGGGGCCTGACGGGTCGCTTGCATGCCTCAGGGTTTGCGTGACTCAATCGTAACGGGCGTGGTGCAACAGCGATTGCAATCCCACGCCCAATCATCGAATCAGCACAGACACATTCAGGTGCCCGGCTCTTCGCGGTTGCCGCCAAGCGCATCGATCTCAGCCCTCAGTTGATCCACCCGCTGCTGGTCTCCCCGGGTCATGGCAACCGCCAGGGCAAATTCAAGCTTCTCGAGCTGATGACCACCCTCGGCGTAACCACGGTTCTGACAGGCCGGGGTGCCGGAAGGCTTGGTGGCCCCTGAAGCAGAGGTTGGAGCGGTGCGATGGCTGTTGGAGAAGGCCATGGTTCGCTTTCTTTCCATTGTGGCACCGCTGCCAAGGGAGTGCTCAGGCCGCCATGCCGAGATCGTGATCGTCGTCTTCGTCGTTGAGCAAGCTGCGGCAATCGGCCAGCAGGCTGGCCACATGATCCAGACGCCGCAGGTCCTCCTGATCGGGTTCGGGCTCAGAACGCAAACGATCGATCTGCAGCTCCAGCGCCCCGAATCGCTGCTCCAGTTTCACCAACCGCTGCGACAGCGCCGCCACGGTCTGAGCCAGATCTTCGGTGGTGCGTGTGATCCGGAAGGAGACCGATTCGCCGGTCATGGTGAGGAGCTCAACTGCGTGGATGACAGCACAAATCGCAGCGGGCAGCCAGCAGACTGAAGCCGTTGATTCGGCCACCGCCATGAGCATGCCCCTGCAGCTGCTCACCTACCTGCTGGCCGGAGCACTGGGAGGCCTTCTGGCCCTGCGCACCGGCATTCCAGCTGCACCGCTGGCGGGTGCCCTGCTTGGGGCGGGGCTGGTGAGCCTGAGCGGTCGGCTGGAGGTCGCTCAGTGGCCGGCCGGCAGCCGCACCGCCCTGGAGATCGCCATCGGCACCGTCATCGGCACCAGTCTCACCAGCTCGGCCCTGGTGGAACTGCGCCAGCTCTGGAGGCCAGCGCTGTTGATCACGGTCACCCTGGTGATGACCGGGCTGGTGGTCGGGCTGTGGTGCAGCCGTCTGCTCGGCATGGATCCGCTGGTGGCTCTGCTGGGCGCAGCGCCGGGTGGAATCAGCGGCATGAGCCTGGTGGGTGCGGAATTCGGCGTGGGGGCAGCCGTCGCCGCCCTGCATGCGGTGCGGCTGATCACCGTGCTGCTGGTGCTGCCGCTGGCGGTGCGACTGCTGATCGCCAGTGGTGTGACGCCACCGCCGGCCGGCTGAAGCGGGCTGGATCACAGCGATCAGGACCGATACGTTGGGCCCCATCGCCCCGCTAGATCAATGGCCCGCTTCCGCCTGGCTCGGACCATCGCCGCCGTTCTGCTCAGCGCAGGAGGGCTTGGCCTGACCCCAATGGCTGAGGCCGCCGAGACGATCAGTGGTCCCGCCGCCAAGGGGGCCCAGGTGTATTGCTTCATGCGCAACTCCGGTAACAACCACGAGGTGAGCTGGATCGCGGCCTACGCCCTGATCAAGCGCCAGAGCGCCAGCCTGTTCAAGACCTCGCCGGAACATGCGGCGGTGATGATCACCGAAGCTGTGGTGCAGAACCCGGGCACCTTCCCCGACTGCGGCAAATACCTCGGTGACCTCTATGCCAGCGCGGCCCAGGAGCAGAAGCAAAACAGCGAGGCGAGCCGCAACGCTGGCAGCAGTGCCGAAGGGGCGGGCACAACACGCACGGAGCGCTACGCCTATTGAGCGGCTGGGGCTTGCGGTCAGCGTCACGCTGTTGCTCGGGGGCTGCATCAGCGCGCCGGTGGACCCAACCACGACCCGGCTGGGCGTGGGCGATTGCCTGCGCCAGGTGGAGATCAATCGGCTGCGCCGGGCCCTCGAGCGCTGTGATGCGGTGGTGGAGACCTATCCCCAACATCCCCAACCCCGGAATGAGCGGGCGCTGCTCTACAGCCTCAAGGGAGACAACCAGGCCGCCTGCAGGGACAGCCAAGCCGCTGCTCGACTTCTCGAGCGTTTCCCCAAGACCCCGCCGCCTGATCCTCTGATGGTGGAGGAGATCCGCATCCGGCAGTCGAGCTGCCGCAGTCTCACCACTGCTCCAGTAGGGTCCGCACCATCCCCGGCCAAGAGCGACGCCTGAGCAGCTGCTCAATCCGATCAGCCTTGCTGGCGATCAGATCATCCACCAACTGATCAGCCACTCCCAGCTGCAGCCAATGGCACTGCAGCCGTCCCTGCATCCCAATCCGATGGCAGCGATCCTCGGCCTGCTCAGCGTCGCCGGGAGTCCAGGGTCGCTCCAGCAGCACCACATGGCGAGCGCGATGCAGGGTGAATCCCAGCCCGCCCACACCAAAGGTGCTGATCAACAGCGGCTGATGGCCGGCCTGAAAGTCATCCACCACCTGCTGGCGCGCCGCTGGCGCTAGCCGGCCGGTGAGCAGACCACCTCCCAAGCGACCGTGCAGCAATTCGGCCGCCGCCACGAACGCGGTGAACAGCACCACCGGCTCCCCCTGGGCCTGCAAGCGCTGCAGCAGGTCGGCCGCCGCCGCCAACTTGTATTCAGCGCTGATTTGCCGCAAGGCGGTAAACACCGCAAGAACCTCGGCATCGCGACGCACCAGACCGGCCTCGGCCCGGCGGCGGTAATCGTCCACCTTGAGTTGCAGGCGGTGCTGGAAACCCTGGCCCTCCGCCTCGCTCAAGGTCACGGGCAGCAACAGCCGCTGCTTGGGGGGCAGATCCAGGCAGTCCTGCTTGCGGCGATGCAACACCAGCGGGCGCGTGAGCCGCTGCAGCTCCTCCAGATGTGTAGCCCCCAGGGCCTGCCACTGGCGCTTGCCGCCGCGCTCAAGCCAGTGCCCCTGGCAGTACCGCTCTTCAAAGGCCCGCTGATCAGCCGCCAGGGGATGGCCAATGGCCGCCAGCAACGGATAGAGCTGCACCGGCCGGCCGTTTTTCATCGGCGTGCCAGTGAGGAGCCACACGGCCCGCAGCCGCGGATGGCGGCTCAGGCGCAGGAAGGCCTGGGTGCGGCTGGCCTGCAGGTTCTGGGCGTAATGGGCCTCATCGGCGATCAACACCGTGCCGGCCGGGGGCAGCTCCGCCGGGAGTCGGGCCCAGCTCAGCAGCTCCAGCTGCAGCTGCAGCGCTGAGGCCTCCTGGCGCCAGTGGTGATGCAGGCCCGCCGGTGCAACCACCACAACGCGGCAATCAGCCGTGCGCACCAGGGCACGGGCTGCCGCCAGAGCCGTGAGGGTTTTGCCCAGACCCATGGCATCGGCAAGCACAGCCCCACGCCGGGCCAACAGCCAGCGAGCAGCAGCCCGCTGATGGGCAAACAGCCGCCGTCCATCAGGCAGGGCCTGCTCCAACTCCGCAGCTGCCACGAGGCTGCGATGGGTCGGCAGCGGCGGCAACGGCTGCTCCAGCCAGGCAAACCAGCGCTGCAGCTCAGGCTCCACAGCGAAGCGCTGACCGAACTGGCGCTGCAACACCGCCGCTGCTTCAAGCGGAAATTGCCAGCAACCGCGGCGGGCCTGCCACTGTCCCCGAGGCCGTACGGCGCGCAGCTGAGCCTGGGTGACGGCGTCGAAGGGCAGCTGCAGCTCAATGCAACCGGACGAGCCCAACCGCATCAGGCAGCGAGCAGGCGAGCCCACGACTGAGCGACGGGGAGAAGACGCAGGCACAGAACAGAAGAGGCCGGCGTCGCCACACCCGCGCAGCGACTCCAATCCTAACGACGCTCCAGCCGCCGGCAAGAAAGTGGAAGAAGCATGAAAACTGCATCCTTCGACACATTGACATCCCAGCCACTGCAGGCAAACTCTGCCCAACCGAGCCAAGCGGATGCACGCCAGGGATGCGGTTTTCCTTGAGGATCTGTGCCCCAAACTTCGCGTTCGACGGTGGAGACAAAATCTCCACTCCTTTACTCACAAGACCTGCATTTATTGCGGGAAACCATCTGAATCCATTGATCATGTGTTGCCGCAAAGTCGCGGCGGCCTGAGCACAACCGAAAACTGCGTGCCCGCCTGCCTGGCCTGCAACGGCCGCAAGAGCGATGCCGATGCCTTCGAGTGGTATCGCCGGCAGCGCTTCTACGACCCCCGCCGCGCCATGGCCATCCGGGCCTGGACCGACGGCGACCTCCGATTGGCCCAGCGCCTGCTGCAATGGGCCAGCCCCGCAGAGCGGGGCGTAGCGCTGCAGGCCGCCTGAACGCAGGCCGCCGCCTCACCAGACCCGGCAGGCAGCGGCGCCGTTGTGGCGCTGGCAGATCTCGGCCTGAGCCCGGGGCTGCTCTGGGGCGAGCAGGGCCGCGCCGAGCACGAGGGCCAGTAAAGCGGGCAGCGCCAATTGCCGGGGCCGCACCTGCTTGCGCACGCGGCGACGGGGATGTGGCCGGGATGCCCCGATCAGCAGCGCGGGGTGCAGGGGTGTAGAGAAACAGGAAGCCGTCATGGATGCGCCAAGGCAGTGATACAGGTGTACTCATGACTGCAGTGGATGTCAACCGCGCCGCCCGGGTGTTGGTGGTGGGCGGTGGCTACACGGGTCTGCGCTTCGCGCGCGCCGCTGCCCAACGGGGTGCTGCGGTCTGGCTGACCCATCGCAGCGAGCAGCCGCCAAGCAGCACAGAGCGCTCCGACCCGCAACTGCACTGGCTGCGCTTTGACGCCGAACACGCCTGCGTTCCAACGCTGCCGCAGGGCCTCAGCCATGTCCTGATCACCCTGCCGCCAAACAAAGACGGCAGCGATGCAGCCCTGGAGCACCTGCTGGAGCCCATCCGCCAGCAACAGCCGCAGTGGTTGGGCTACCTCTCCACCACCGGCGTCTACGGCGATGTCCAGGGGGCCTGGGTGGATGAACGCTCCCCCACCAACCCCGGCCTGGCACGCAGCCAGGCACGGCTGCGCTGCGAACAGCAGTGGCTGGCCAGCGAGCTACCGGTGCAGAGCTTCCGGCTGCCGGCGATCTATGGCCCCGGCCGCTGCCCCTTCACCCAGCTGCGCAACGGCACGGCACGGCTGGTGCACAAACCGGGCCAGGTGTTCTGCCGCATCCATGTGGACGACATCGTGGGCGCCCTGCTGCATGCGCTGTCCCGGCCGGCGGCGCAGCGCCCAAGCGTGATCAACGTGAGCGACAACGCCCCCTGCCCGTCCAGCGAGACCTTGGGTTATGCCGCCCACCTGCTCGGCTGCAAGCTGCCGGAGCTGCAGCGCTTTGAGGCGATTGCGGCCAGCATGAGCCCGATGGCCCTCAGCTTCTGGGCCGATAACCGGCGTGTGAGCAATCAGCTGCTCTGCCGCGAGCTGGGCTACCAGCTGCGCTATCCCAGCTACAGGGAGGGCTTCGCCGCCAGCCTGCGGGAGGAACAGGCGCAAGGCAGCGGGCAGGCGTGATGGAATCAGGTCTGCTGGCTGGGCTCAGACGGAGCATCCGGATCGGGCACGAATGGCACGCCCACGTCGTGGAGCAGCCGGTTCCAGTGCAGCTCCACCCAACCGCTCTCCACACCCTTCACCAGGCCGAAGGCGATCAGCAGCAACAACAACCAGCGCAGCATGCTCCACTCAGCCAGCCCCATGCACGCTAAGCGGGTTCGCCTGGCGATCTCCCTGGGGGATCCGGCAGGGATCGGCGCCGAGGTGACCCTCAAGGCCCTGGCCCAATGGCCCGAGGATCAGCCAAAACCACTGCTGGTGGGCTGTCAGCGCTGGCTGGAAGCCAGCTATCAGAGCCTGAGAGCCTGCAACGCCATGCCCCTGGCAGATCCAGCTGCCCTGGAGGTGCTCGACCTGCCCTTGGAGAAACCCAGCGCCGCCGAGACGCCTGGGGCCGCCAGCGGCGAGGCCAGTTTTCAGTGGCTGAGCGCCGCGGTGGAAGCGGTGCAGCAGGACCGCTGCCAGGCGCTGGTCACCGCTCCAATCGCCAAACACGCCTGGCATGCAGCCGGACACCACTACCCGGGGCAGACCGAACGCTTGGCAGCACTGGCTGGGGTGGAGCAAGCCTCGATGCTGTTCACCGCCCGCTCACCCCACAGCGGCTGGCGGTTGAACACCCTGCTGGCCACCACCCACATCCCCCTGGCCTCGGTGGCCAGCAGCCTCAACCCGCAACGAATCGAAGCCAAGTTGGAGGTGTTGCTCAACTTTTGCAGGCGTTTTCGCGAGCGGCCGCGGCTGGCAGTGGCCGGCCTCAACCCCCACGCCGGGGAAGCGGGCCAGCTGGGGCGCGAAGAGTGTGATTGGCTGGTGCCCACCCTGCAACGCTGGCAAGAACGGCACCCGGAAGCCGAGCTGATCGGGCCTCTGCCGCCGGACACCTGCTGGCTGGCGGCAGCCCAGGCTTGGCAGGGGCAGAGCGAATCAGCGGCTCCAGACGGCTACTTGGCGCTGTATCACGACCAGGGCCTGATCCCGGTGAAGCTGTTGGCCTTTGATCAGGCGGTGAACACCAGCCTGGGGCTGCCATTCCTGCGCACCTCTCCCGACCACGGCACAGGATTCGACATCGCCGGGCGGGGCATCGCCAGGGCAGACAGCATGCGGGCCGCCATCGACGCGGCCCTCGACTTGGCTTAGCCGGGCTTCACCCGCATCAGCACTTGGCCGAACTCAACCGGAGTGCCGTTTTCCACGAGGATCTCCACCACCTCGCCGCTCACCTCAGCCTCGAGCTCATTCATGAGCTTCATGGCCTCGAGAATGCAGATGGTCTGGCCCACATTGATGCGGGAGCCCAGTTCCACGAAGGCCGGATCCCCAGGAGAAGGGGCGCGGTAGAAGGTCGCCACCATCGGGGCAGTGATCTCCACCAGGTCGCCGCGCACCGCGGGAGCCGCCGGAGGAGCTGCCGAAGGAGTGGAAGGTACTGCAGCCACAGGTGCCTGCATCGCGGCCGGAGCGGCCTGCATCACCACCTGGGGCTGACTGGCAGGCAGGTTGCGGCGCAATTCCAGACGGAAGTCGTCGCCTTCGAGCTTGAGCTCCTGGATGTCGCTGTCGCCGAGAAGCGCGATCAGCTCCCGCAGTTGATTGTGATCGAGTTGCATGGCGATCAGTTCTCGCGGCCGAGGTAGCTGTCGGTGCGGGTATCGATCTTGATCTTCTCGCCCACCGACAGGAACAAGGGCACCATCACCTGAGCACCGGTCTCGACGATGGCCGGCTTAGTGCCGCCGGTGGCGGTGTCGCCCTTCACGCCGGGATCGGTTTGGGTGATCTCGAGCACCACCGAGTTGGGCAGCTCCACCTCGAGGGGCTTGCCGTTCCAGTAGACGACGTTCACCTCCATCCCTTCCTTGAGGTACTTGCGCTGATCACCGATCTGCTTGGCAGTCAGACGGGTCTCCTCATAGCTGGCCATGTCCATGAAGACGTAGTCATCGCCTTCCATGTAGGTGTGCTGGAGCACAGCCTTTTCCAGCTGCGCCTGGGGGACGGTTTCACCGGCACGGAAGGTTTTCTCCACCACGTTGCCGCTCTGCACAGCCTTGAGCTTGGTGCGAACGAAGGCCGAACCCTTGCCGGGCTTCACGTGCAAGAACTCAACGACACGCCAGACCTGGCCATCGATCTCGATCGTTGTGCCGGTACGAAAGTCGTTGCTCGAGATCATTCCGGCAGAACGGTTCAGGCGGGATTGTACGGCTGTGCCAGAGTCCGGGCAGAAACAAGTCTGCGGCATGGATCTCAAGCGCTGGCTCCTGGCCCTGGTGGTGGTGCTGGGCCTCAGCTGCCCGATCGCCGTCGCCCCGGCCCAGGCGGCCCTGCCCCCCGGCAATGCCGTGAAGGACCCCACAGCGATCCTGCGCAACGCGCTGCCGATCGATCAGTCGGACCTGCAGGAGCTGCAGCACCGCCTGGAGAGCACCAGCGACGACCTGCGCGCCAAACGCTGGACCGCCCTCAACAGCACCGTGCGCCGCAGCCAGACCCTGCTGAGCAGCGACCGGCAGACGATCCTCAAGAGCCTGTCCAGCGCCGATCAGGCCAAGGGCACCGCCCTGCTGGATCAACTCGACGAGCAGCTGCAGGCTGTGGCCGCCGCCGCCGAGGTGAGCGACCGCGACAGCTTCCTGGCGGCCCGCCGCACGGCCCTAAGCACGATTGGCCAGCTGGAAGCGCTGCTGGTGGGCAACTTCCCGTTTGAGATTCCCGCTGAGTTCGCCGATCTACCCCGCCTCCTGGGGCGGGCCACGGTGGAGATCGAAACCACCAAAGGCACCCTCACCGCCGTGGTCGACGGCTACAACGCGCCGCTGACGGCCGGCGCCTTCGTGGACCTGGTCGGCAAAGGCTTCTACGACGGCCTGCCCTTCACCCGCGCCGAGGACTTCTACGTGCTGCAGACGGGCGATCCCAAGGGCCCAGAAACCGGCTACATCGACCCGAAGACCAAAGCCGAGCGCACCGTTCCGCTGGAGATCAAGGTGCCGGGCGAAGCGGAGCCCTTCTACAACGCCACCTTCGAGGATCTGGGCCAGTTCACCGCTCAACCGGTGCTGCCCTTCGCCACCCTCGGCACCCTGGGCTGGGCCCATTCCGACCACGCCCTCGACGACGGATCGTCGCAGTTCTTCTTCTTCCTCTACGAAGCCGAGCTCACCCCCGCCGGCCTCAACCTGGTGGATGGCCGCTACAGCGCCTTCGGCTACGTGGTCGACGGTTTCGACGTGCTTGAGGAGCTCGGCATCGACGACGGCATCGTCAAGGCCCGGGTGATCGAAGGGGCCGACAACCTCAAGCCCCACGCCTGAATCCGTGCGGCTGCGCGACCTGGGCGAGTGGGAGCTGCTGCGGCGCCTCTCTGCCTATGCGCCGCCTGGCCAACTCGATGACGATGCCGCCCTGCTGAGCGAACAGAGCGGCAGGGAGCTGGTGGTGAACACCGATGTGCTGGTGGAAGGCGTTCACTTCAGCGACGCCACCATCGGGCCGCGGGATCTGGGCTGGCGGGCTGCCGCCGCCAACCTCTCCGATCTGGCCTCCATGGGCTGCACCAGCGTGGCGGGGATCACCGTGGCCCTCGTGGCCCCCGGCGACACCGCCTGGAGCTGGGTGGAGGAGGTCTACGAAGGGCTTCGCGAAGCCCTGAACCGCCATGGCGGTGTGCTGCTCGGGGGCGACTGCAGCAGCGGCAACCAGCGGCTGCTGTCGATCACGGCGTTGGGTCACCTGAGCGCCGGCGGCGCGATCCGCCGCAGCGATGGCCGGCCGGGTGATTGGCTCGTGAGCAGCGGCCCCCATGGATTGAGCCGCCTGGGGCTGGCGCTGCTGCTTGAAGAACTGGAAACCGGTGTGGCTGGGGGTCTCAGCCCGGAGCTG
>JBEDHJ010000178.1:0-4384 GCA_041174205.1 Cyanobacteriota bacterium
CGCTGGTGGGGTACCAGCGCTGCAGATCGGCGGCCTCAGCGTTGGGCCAACCCAGGGTGGAGAAGGGCCAGAGGCCGCTGGAGAACCAGGTATCGAGCGCGTCGGGGTCCTGCTCGAGAACCACGGGATGGGCGTGGGTTCCGCCGCTGAATTGGGCTTCAGCTTTCTGGCGTGCTTCGGCTTCGTTGCGGGCCACCACGTAGGGCGTGGTGTCGGTGATGGCGCCGCCGGTTTCGCTCACCACAAACCAGGCGGGGATGCGGTGACCCCACCAGAGCTGGCGGGAGATGCACCAGTCGCGGATGTCGGTGAGCCAATCGCGGTAGACCTTGCTCCAACGCTCCGGCACGAAGCGCGGATCGGCGTTCTCCAGAGCCTCGCGGCAACGGGCCGCCAGGGGCTCGGTCTTCACGAACCACTGGGTGGAGAGCAGGGGCTCCACCGGCACCTTGCCGCGATCGGAGAAGGGCACGCTGTGGCGGTAGTCCTCCACCTTCACCAGGAAGCCCTCCTCCTCCATGGCCGCCACCACGGCCTTGCGGGCCTCAAAGCGATCGAGCCCCTGGAAGCGGCCGGCGGCTTCGTTCATCGAGCCGTCTTTGGCCATCACCGTGATCAGCGGCAGGTTGTGGCGCTGACCGATGGCGAAGTCGTTGGGATCGTGGGCGGGGGTTACCTTCACGCAGCCGGTGCCGAACTCAGCGTCCACGTGGTCGTCGGCCACGATCGGGATCTCGCGGCCCACCAGCGGCAGGGTGAGGGTCTGGCCCACCAGCGCCGCGTAGCGCGGATCCTTGGGGTTCACCGCCACGGCTGTATCGCCCAACAGGGTTTCCGGGCGGGTGGTGGCCACTTCCAGGAAGCCGCCGCCGGCCGTGAGCGGATAGCGGAAATGCCAGAGGTGGCCGTCCACCTCCTTCATCTCCACCTCCAGATCGCTCACCGCGGAGCCCGAGGCGGGGCACCAGTTCACCAGGTATTCACCCCGGTAGATCAACCCCTGCTCATGCAGCCGGTTGAAGGCCTCAATCACGGCCTCGCTGCAGCCGGCGTCGAGGGTGAAGCGCTCGCGGCGCCAGTCGACGGAGTACCCGAGGCGGCGCAGCTGACCCACGATCGTGCCGCCGCTCTGGGCCTTCCACTCCCATGCCTTCTCGAGGAACGCCTCACGGCCCAGATCTTCTTTGCGCTTGCCGTCAGCCTTGAGCTGCTTTTCGAGGATCGTCTGCACCGCGATCGAGGCGTGATCCGTGCCGGGCAAACACAGAACGTTCTTGCCGCGCAGGCGCTGGAAGCGCACGATCGTGTCGATCAGGGCCGTGTTGAAGGCGTGGCCCATGTGCAGGCTGCCGGTCACGTTCGGCGGCGGGATCACCACCGAGAACGGCTCACCGGGAGCGCTGGGATCGGGGTGGAAGGCGCCGCTGGTTTCCCAGGCCTGCTGCCAGCGCGCTTCGGTGCCCACCGGGTCGTAGGTCTTGGGCAGGGCGTCGGTCACGGGCGCAGGAACAGCCAATCGGGCCATGCTCGCAAAAGGGGGCCGGAGCCGGGATGATGAGCCCACTTCCAACGGCCATGGTTCGTTTACTGGGATCTCCGCCTCGGCCCCATCGGCGGCGGACCTTGCTGCTGAGCCTGCTGTGCGGCCTCAGCCTCAGCGGCTGCTCAGCCCGGCTGGAGCTGCCCAACTTGGTGTACCTCACGGTCAGCACCAATTCCGATCAGACCATTGATGCCGAGCTCCTTGACGATTTCCAGGAGCGTCTCAGCATCCTCGAAAACGGCTACCGCCAACTTCACCCAGCCACGCGGTTTCAGTTCGGGGTCTATCGGGAAGATCAGATCAACGCTGCGACCAAGCGACGCAACAGAGCCGGACTGGGGCCCGATCTGCTCTTCATCAATGGTGACACCGCTCGACAGCTGCTGGATCAGGGACTGATCGATCCTTTTCCTCTCGACGCCTCCCTGGCGAAGCTGTTCAACCCAGACGACCTGCGCCGCATGCGCATGCCCAACGGGGCACTGGCAGGACTGCCGATCATGATCCAGCCCCAGGTGGCTTGCTACAACCGCAAGCGCATGCCCAATCCGCCCAGCACCCTGGGAGAACTCCTCAAGGCCAGCGCCCAGGGCAACACGGTCGGCCTGAGCGTTGACATCGCCAGCCTGTTCTGGACCGCCGGCAGCATGGGAGCTGTCGAGGCCATGGATCGCATCGCCGCAGGAGCCACTCCCACCCGGGCTGATCGCGAGCGGATCAAAGCCTGGCTGAGCTGGCTGCAGAACGCCAGTGATCAGCAGCGCGTCAGCTTCCACGCTGACCCGATCTCACTGAAAAAGGAGTTCAGCGCGGGGCGACTGGACTGGATCAACTGTTCAAGCATGAGCCTACCCAGGCTGCGCAAAGCCCTCGGTCCTGCACTGGGGGTGACCAGCCTCCCGAGCGGCCCCGGAGGTCTGGCCAGCCCAATCAACCGCCTACGGGTGTTAGCCCTGGGGCGGAGCTCCAGCCAGGAGGGCCGCAAGCGGGCGATCGCCTTCAGCCGCTTCAGCGTCAACCCACTGGTGCAACGCAGTCTCACACTGGGATCCGAGACCCTGCTGCCCGCCAATCGGTTCGTGAAAGTTCCGTTGCAGAGTTCACGCACCCTTGAAGCGATGGTGGCGTCCCAGACGGAAGGACAGCAAGCCTCAACGTTGGTGGCCACGCTGCACAACAACGATCCCCGCATCACGGCCACCCAGAGCGTGCTCACCCAGCTGGTGTTTGGTGAGGTCAGCCCCTCGGGCGCCACCAACAACCTGCTCAGCCTGTTCCAGAACGAAAAACCATGAGGCAGCTGCTGCTCGAACTGCTCGGATGGCTGGGCTATCTCGAACGCCCAGCGGTGGTGCTGCAGCTGGGGGTGGTGCTGCTGCTGATGCTGGGCTCGCGCCAGGCACGCCGACGCAGGCTCCTGCCCCGGTGGCCGGCCTACAGCTACACGCCATTGGGATTAGGTCTTGTGGGGCTCACAAGCCTGGTGCTCGCCGCCCTGGGGCAGCCCTATGGCCTGGCCGTGCTCCTGGGCACACTCTGGCTGGGCTGGTATGGCCTGTACCTGCTGCACCTGTTGCTCTTGGTCTGGCTACCAGAGGAACGCACCCATCAGCTGGAAAGCCGTCTGCTGCGGCCGGCGTTTCTGCTGGTCGCAGCCATGGCCTTCATCAGCGAGGTCGACAGCCTGAACGACCTGTCCGTTGCCCCGCTAGGCCAGTTATTTGGGGTGGACATCAGCTTCGGAAAGCTCTTCCAAGCCGTTGTGGTGATCTACCTCGTGCTGGTGGGCTGCGGACCTCCGGCAGCCGGCCTGGCCTGGCTGGTGCAGCGGGCTGTGGGCATGAGCGAAGGCAGCCGCAAGGCGATGGAGCTGATGCTCCGCTACGCGGTGGTAGGCCTAGGTCTTGTGGCCGTCAGCGTGCATCTGGGGCTGAACACCACGGCCCTGATCGCCATTGCTGGTGGCCTGTCGGTGGGCCTGGGCTTCGGCATCAAAGAAGTGTTCTCCAACTTCGTAAGCGGCATCTGGTTGCTGTTTGAAGGCTCCGTGCGGCCGGGCGAAGTGTTGATGCTCGATGGCGATCCCTGCGAGGTGCGGCGCCTGGGGCTGCGGGCCACGCTGCTCTGGCGCGACCGCGACAACGCTGAGCTGCTGATCCCCAATCAAACCTTCTTCACCGAGGCCGCTACGAGCTACACCGCCAGCGACCGGATGCGGCGCAGCCAGGTGAGTGTGGGTGCCGCCTATCACCACGATCCCGGCGAGGTGATCGCCCTGCTAGAGGTCACGGCCCGTCAAGTAGCACGGGTGCTGCCCGACCCGGCTCCCAAAGCCCTGCTCCTCAGCTACGACGACTTTGCGATCAACTACGCCCTGCGCTTCTGGATCGCCAATCCAATGGACAACGTGGGGATTTGCAGTGAGGTGAACCAGGCGATCTGGCACGCCTTCAAGGCCCACAACATCGAGATCCCCTTCCCGCAGCAGGTGGAGTATTCGATGGTCTGGCCGCCGGAGCAGCACAAACCCAACACGGAACACAACTAGCCGCGGGCCAAACGGCTGAGGTAGGCATCTCGGCTGCCGGCGTTGATCCAACCGGTGGCGATGGTTTTGGTGTGGGTCTGGTTGACCCGGCCGCGATGGATGTGGGACGGCCCAGCCGGAAAGATCAGGAGCTTGCCCCGCTCCGCCTCCTCGTGGTGCTGCTGCCAGTGGAACTCCGTGCCGGCCTCCTCCACGCTGTTGCAGTAGAGGATCCAGGCCAGCACGCGATGCACGGGCTCCGTGGCTTCGTCGCTGATGGTCCAGTCGCAGTGCCAGCGCTTGAAGCCTTCGCC
>JBEDHJ010000179.1:0-6353 GCA_041174205.1 Cyanobacteriota bacterium
CAGCGGGGCAGCGTGCGTGCCGACCTGGAAGCCCTGGGCATCACCACACCGGAGGCTCCCTCACTGCTGGCGCGCCATGCGATCGCCTGCCCGGCCCTGCCCCTCTGCGGACTGGCCGTCACTGAAGCGGAACGGATCCTGCCAGATGTGCTCGATCGCCTCGATGCTCAATTGCGCCGCCTGGAGATTGAAAAATCGCTGCTGGTGCGCATGACCGGATGCCCCAACGGTTGCGCCCGCCCCTATATGGCCGAGCTGGGCCTGGTAGGGGATGGGGTCAATCAATACCAGCTGTGGCTGGGTGGCAGTCCCAACCTCACCCGTCTGGCTGAGCCCTACCTGGAGCGGCTCCCACTGGAGAAGCTGGAAAGCACGCTGGAGCCCCTGCTGCAGGGCTGGAAGGCCGCTGGCGGTCGGCGCAGCTTCGGCGACTACGTGGTGAAGTTGGGCAAGGAACGGGTTCAGGACCTGCTCGCGTCAGCAGCCTGAGCGCCCGTAGATCGCCTCGGCCTGGTTGCTGCGCCAGGCCCAGAGCTGATCGCCCTGACTGAAGTGCCACCACTCATTGGGGTGCTGGGCAAAGCCAGCGGCGCCCATGGCATCACGCAGGAGTTGGCGACGGCCATGCCAGAGCAAATACGTCTCCCTCATCTCGCCATCGCCACTCTGATCGGCGAGCCTGAGGTAGTGGTCGGGTTCGGAGACAGCGCCAATCGCGTCGATGGCTGATCCCATGTCGACCAGCTGACCATCGGCAGCAGCCAGGGTGAGGTCGACAGCAGCGCCGGTGCTGTGGGGTGGAGGCGTCGCCGGGTCATCACTGGGTGGTGCCCAGAAGCGCCCAACATCTGCCACGACGGCATCACGCTCTGCACTCATCACCGTCGGATCAAGGCCGCGCGCCTCACATTCGCTGACGATGCTGAACTCCACCATGTAGCGCTGCACCACCAAGGGCCGCCAGGCATCGAAAATGGCGAGGCGTAACTCCGGTTGCTGGCCTTGCAGCCATCGCTGCGCTTCGAGCAAGCGCTCGATCACCCCGCTGCGCAGCCGGAACGGTGAGGCCTGCTCGCCATAGGGCGCACCAGCGGCCACATAGGGATGTGGCTCAATGCGTAGCAGAGCCTCCGGCAGGAGTTGTAACGGCTCGCCGCAGTCGCGGATCGGGATTGGACTCCAAGGACGCAACGGCATCGGGCTCAGTTCAGGCGGGCACTTTGGGCAACGCGCTGACGTTGATCGTGCAACACCTGCGCCAGAGGTGCGTGGGCTTCCAGGTTGGGATCGGCCTCGAGAATCTGGTGTGCCACGCGGCGAGCCTGCTCCAGCACATCGCCGTCATCGGTGAGGCTGGCCAAGGCAAGGTCCGGAAGACCGCTCTGGCGGGTGCCCAGCACCTGGCCGGGCCCGCGCAAGCGAAGGTCCATCTCCGCGATCTCAAAGCCATCGGTGGAGCGCACCAACACCTCCAAGCGCTGACGCGCCAATGCGTTGCGGCTGTCGTTGATCAGCTGGCAATAGGAAGCCGCCGCACCACGCCCCACGCGACCGCGCAACTGGTGCAACTGAGCCAGGCCGAAGCGATCGGCATGTTCGATCACCATCACGCTCGCCTCCGGCACATCCACCCCCACTTCCACCACCGTGGTGCTCACAAGAACCTGCGTGGCACCCGTCGCGAAGGCGCCGATCGCCGCCTGTTTATCAGCGCTGGCCATGCGTCCGTGCAGCAAGCCCACCTGCAGATCAGGGAAGACCTGTTCGCTCAGCTGCTGGTGCACCTCCACCGCCGAGCGCAGATCTAGTTTCTCGGATTCCTCCACCAATGGCAGCACCACGTAGGCCCGCTGGCCGAGAGCCACTTGCTCGCGGATCAGCTGATAGGCCTGCTCACGCTCTGAAGCCGCCAACAGCTCCGTACGGATGGGCGTGCGGCCCGGGGGGAGTTCATCGATCTGGCTCACCTCCAGATCACCATGCAAGGACAACGCCAAGGTGCGTGGAATCGGCGTTGCCGTCATCGTGAGCAGGTGGGGCTGCAAACCCTTGTCGAGCAGGCGATTGCGTTGATGCACCCCGAAGCGGTGCTGTTCATCCACCACCACCAACCCCAGCCGGGCGAACTGCACCGGATCTTCCAGCAGGGCATGGGTGCCCACCAGCATCTTGAGGTTGCCATTCGCGAGATCCGCCAGCAACTCCCGTCGGCGACGCGCTGGGGTGGAGCCGGTCAGCAGGGCACAACTCACATGCAGCTGCGGTAGCCATTCACAGAGCTTGCGGTAGTGCTGCTCGGCCAACACCTCGGTGGGAGCCATCAGCGCGCCCTGGCAGCCCGCTTCGATGGCGGTCAGCAGCGCCGCGATCGCCACCACGGTTTTGCCACTGCCCACATCCCCCTGCACCAGACGGGCCATCGGCTGGTCCCGTTGCAGATCGGCACGGATTTCGGTGAGCACCCGCTGCTGGGCTCCCGTGAGCGGGAAGGGCAACAGATTCAAGAAGTGCTGAAGCAGCTGGCCTCCCGGCGTATTGAGCGGTGGGGCAGGGCGGCTGGTGAGCTCGCGGCGCCGTTGCAGCAATCCCAACTGCAACAGCAAAAACTCATCGAACACCAGGCGGCGCCGCGCCGCCGTCAGTGTCTGTTGGTTGGTGGGGGCATGAATCTGAACTAAGGCTGTGCCGAGGTCTGGCAAGTGCTCCTGCTGGAGTAGGGCCGGCGGCAGGTGATCAGGCCATTGGCGCGCTGCCTCGAGCAAAGGCCGGATCAAGCTGCGCAGCCGATCCGCCGTGAGCCCTTCGGTGAGCCCATAGACAGGCAGAAGACGACCGATCTGCTCGCTCTGCACCGGGGCGCTGGGACTGGCCAACACCTCCATCAGCGGATCCTGGAAGGCGGGTCCGTAGGGCGTGTCCTTCACAAGACCACTCACGGCCACGGTGGCCCCGGCGGGGTATTGGCGTTGCTGTGCTTTCAGCCAGGCCGGTGAACTGAAGCGCTTGCCGGCAAAAAACTTGGAAATACGAATCCGACCGGTGGGATCGGCGAGCTGCAGCTCCAGGATTGAAAGATTGGGATTGCGCGGGCTGGTGAAGCTATGGCTGCGGCGCACGCTGGCCACGATCGTGGCGGTGCGGCCGGGCTCTAGGGCGGCGATGCGCACCAGGTTGGAGTAGTCGAGGTAATCGCGGGGGTAATAGCGAACAAGATCGCGCGCCACCCACAAATCCAGAGCGGCCAGACGCGTTGCACTCTTCGGGCCCACCCCACGGATCTCCGAGAGGGGCGTATCCGGAAGGATGCGACCGGCAGGAGACGGAACACCTTCGGCGACCCGGGGCGCTGCAGGATCGGGAAGCAGGCGGAGCCGCGGCGGAGATGGAGGCCGAACCGGTTCGTGGGCCTTCTGCAACTCATGCAGGCCCTGGCGGGTGCGTCGCACCAGGCTCTGACGCTGGGCCTGGCTTTGATCTTGATACCCCTCAAACAGATCGGCCAACTGCCCGAGCAGAGCTTGCTGGTGGTGGGGCAGGGGCAGAGGGGCCAGGCGCAGCTCTCGGGCCAGAAACGCCTGAAAGGGTTCGCGTCTGCCCTGCAGGTTGCCGAAGCCCCGATCAGCCTCTAACTGCAAGGCCTGTTGCAGGGGCCGCAGCCAGGCCTGAAGGCTCAGCGCTGATCCGCTGACGGGCTCTGGTGATGGGCACTGTCCAGAAACCACTGCTGCTCAGCTTCAAGGGCGCTCAAGCGGCGCTGCCAACTGCGGTAGCGCTTGGCCATTGTGCGCAATGCTCGGCGCCGCTGCTCGAGCCGCTTGCGGCAGGTCCGGAGTCGCGGTTGTTCGTAATCGAGATCACTGCTGCGCAGCAGCAAGGCCAACACCTCACTGGGTGCGCCTGGGCCAAGCAGTTGACCGGCCGGAAGTGGCAGCCGCAACAGATTGGCCGGCGCGGGCAACACCTCCACATGGCCGTCCAACACGGCATCGAGAAGGTTCATGGGCAGCAATCCCTGGGCCAAGCCAAGCCGCAACATCTCCACATTCACAGCGTGGGAGAGGTTGCGCAATCGCCGGCGCAGGGCCCGATCGAAATGGGTCCACCATCGCAACTGCAGCAAGGGATCGCGAGGGATCGTGGCGGCAGTGACGCGCGGATCCAACTCGGCCGGGGGCAGCAATGGAGGCTCCTGGTCGCCGCGGGCCTCAGAGTCGGATGGGGCATCTGGAGCGGCGGGCTGTTGCAGACCCTCCGAAGCCATCTGAAAGAGGGACTGCAGCAGTTGTTGCTCCGAGGTTGGCTCAGGCTCTGGAGCTGGCGATGGCGTCTGGGGGGGTGGGAGGCCCGGCAAAGCGCGGTCGAACAGATCGGCCGAGACCGGCAGATCCAAACTCAGATGCACGGAGCCCTGCTCGGGCTGAGCTGCCGGAAGGCCTGACGGCGGCCGTTGCTGCGCTGGATCAGCAGATTCCCCGTCACTGGCTTCGGAATCACCGGCCAGGAAGGTATCGAGCAGGCGCTGCTGCCGCAGCCGTTGCCGGCGGTGGTCGCGTCGTTGTTGCTGGGCCGCTAGGCCCATCAGTTGCTCAACGGTGAGCAAACAGGTGCAGCGCTGCACCAGCTCCTCAAGCCGCTGCTGAAACGCCTGGCGCCGTTCCGGGGGCAACTGGTTGTATCGCTCTGGCACCACCTGGGTGGCCAGATGAAAACAGGCCTGCTGCACGGCATGCAGCAGGCCTTCGCGGAGGACCTGGAGGTAGAGGGCCAGGTCGCGGTAGAGATCCGGTGCCAGCTCCTCCTGCTGCTGCAGGAGGAGAGAGATCTGGCGCTGGGCCTCGTCCAGCATCAGGCGGCCTGCATGGCAGCCACTTCAGCGGCGAAGTCCATCTTCTCCACTTCGATGCCCTCACCCAGGGTGAAGCGCACGAAGCGACGCACCTGGATGTTCTCGCCCACCTTGCCGGCCACCTGCTTCACCATCTCCTCAACGGTCATGCCGCTGTCCTTGATGTAGGCCTGATCGAGCAGAGCCATTTCCTTGAGGCGCTTGCCGATCCGGCCCGCCACGATCTTCTCCTTCATCTCCTCCTTCTTGCCGGCCAGATCGTCACGGCCCATTTCGATCTGCTTCTCGCGCTCCGCCACCTCAGCGGGGATGTCGTCGACCTTCACGTAGTCAACGCTGGGGCAGGCAGCGATCTGCATCGCCACGTTGCGGATCAGCTCCTGGAAGATCTCGCCGCGGGCCACGAAATCGGTTTCACAGTTCACTTCCACCAGCACGCCCACACGGGCGCCGGTGTGGATGTAGCTGCCGATGGCGCCTTCAGCAGCGGTGCGGCCCGACTTCTTCTCAGCGGAAGCGATGCCCTTCTGACGCAGCCACTCGACGGCCTTGTCCTTGTCGCCGTTGGTTTCTGCAAGGGCTTTCTTGCAGTCCATCATGCCGGCGCCGGTGACGTCGCGCAGTTCTTTGACGAGCTTGGCGGAGATCTCAGCCATGGATCTGGTGGGTAGGAGAGGAAAAAGAATGCAGTGCTCAAACAGGCAGGAGCTCCCCCTGAGGGAAGCTCCAATGCCGCCGGCGTGAGGTGTTCAGGCGAGAGCGTGTCAGCAGCTCAGGCCTGACGGGCTGATGGTCAGCCTTCCTCGTCGTCGTAGCCGCCGCGCTGGTCGTTAGCGCCGTGGCGACCTTCGTTAATGGCATCGGCGAGACGGCCGAGGACCAGCTGCACCGAACGCACGGCGTCGTCGTTGCAGGGGATGGGCACGTCGCAGAGATCAGGGTCGCAGTTGGTGTCGAGCATGGACACCAGGGGGATGTCGAGCTTGCGGGCCTCGAGCACGGCGTTGGTCTCACGGCGCTGATCCACCAGCACCACCACGTCGGGCAGACGACGCATGTTCTTCAAGCCGCCCAGATACTTCTGCAGGCGCTCCAGTTCACGGCGCAGCACGGCTGCTTCCTTCTTCGGACGCATGGCGATGGCGCCGGAGGCCTCCATGCGCTCGAGGTCCTTGAGGCGATCGATACGGGCACGCATCGTGGCCCAGTTGGTGAGCATGCCGCCCAGCCAGCGCTGGTTCACGTAAGCGGCGCCGCAGCGGGTGGCCTCGAGGGCGATCACCTCGGAGGCTTGCTTTTTGGTACCCACGAAGAGGAAACGCTTGCCGCTGCGTGCAGCACTGCGCACCCACTTGTAGGCGTTGTTCATGCAGACAGCGGTCTGCACAAGGTCAATGATGTGAACACCGTTGCGCGCGCAATAGATGTAGCGCGACATCTTGGGGTTCCAGCGGCGGGTTTGGTGCCCAAAGTGGGCACCCGCCTCCATCATTTCGGCGAGAGTGAC
>JBEDHJ010000180.1:0-4261 GCA_041174205.1 Cyanobacteriota bacterium
GCGGCAACCTCAACCAGGATCCGCAAGATGCCCTCGGCGATCTGATCAGCGCCATTGATGAGTTGGCGGAGATCAAGATCCGCACGGGCATGGACAAGCCGACCGTGATCACCTGATCCCATGACCTTGAGGCCTCTGAAAGGGGCCCTAAAAACAGGTAAGGGTCATCAAGCGTTAATCCATGACGCGCCCAAAGCCCTAGAGCGGCGGGCGCTTTCTTTGTCACGCGCCTCAAAATCTTCCCGCGATTGGAAGCGAACAACGGCCCGGTCAGGCCCGATCACGCTGACCCTGCGTGATCGCAAGCACGAACAGAGTTGCATCGGAGCAGTCACCCCAATCAGCACACGCCAGAGCTCCATCTCCGCCCCAAAACGCCTCCGCTGCCATGCGTTCTTCCCTGCGCCGCCAGCTGCTGCACCTGGCCACCGACCTTTCAGCCCTGGTCGCCAATCCTGAAGACATAGGCCATGGCTTTGATCTACTCACCCGCAGCTATGTCACGCCCGTAGCGGATGCCGCGCGCAACGCCCTGCGAGGCGACCCATCGATCGCTCCGCTGATCCACGAACGCTATTGGGGGCCCTGGCCGAGCCCTCCTGAACTTCTGGCGCTTCCGGCAGACAGCCTCGGTCACGCCTATGCCAGCTGGTTCAGCGCTGCAGGCGGCCAAGCACTGCCCGATCCGGTGCTGCAAACCGGCAGCGATGGCGACGACATCTGGCTCCATCAGCGTGTGCGCCACACCCACGATCTCTGGCATGTGGTGTGCGGCTGCCCGCCCACCGCGGCTGGGGAAGCGGCGATGAACGCTGTCAATGTGATGCAGCTGCGCTGGCCCGGCAGCGCCATGCTGCTCGGGGCCGATCTACTGCATCGCTGCCTCGAAGGTCCTGCTTCCGGAGAGGTGGATGTGGGGCAGGCGGCGGCCTACGGCCTGGAGCTGGGCCGGGTTTGCGCGCCGCTGCTGGCCCAGCGCTGGGAAGAGGGCTGGGATCGGCCGCTGAGCAACTGGCAGGAGCAACTGGGCATCACCGAACTGGTGGCGCGATCGCCGTTCAAGGTTGAGATGTCTCGGGTGTGAACCGCAGCAGGCTGCGCATCAGCAACGGCTGCAGCAACAGATCCGCCAACACCACAACGAACAGCAACGCCAACAGTTGCTCCCCCAAGGGTTCCGCCAGCGTCGAGGCAACACCGCGCAGATGCGGCAGCTCTTCAGTCATCGCCACCGCGAGCGCCAAGGGGACCGCCGCCCGAAGCCCGCAACCGGCAAGCACTAGGCGGTCGGGCCACGGGAAACGACCGGTAGGCAGCAGCACAGACACCGACAGCAGCCGCGCCAGCGGCACGACGATCGCCAGCACAATCCCAAGCGGCAGCACCGTGATCAGCGCGGCGGGTTTCACCAGCAGTCCGAGCAACAGCAGCACCGTGATTTCCGCGGCCGTGTTCAGGGGATGCATCACCCGGCCCAAGGCCTGCTGTTCAAAGCGACTGATCCTGTAGCGGCCATTGGACAGCAACACCCCAGCCACAAACACCGCCAGCAGCCCACCACCGCCCAGGAGCTGACCGAAGCCGAAGGCCACGAACGCCAGTGCAACTGCCACCAGCAGCAGCATCGGCTCCGAGCGCACCAGGGCATCGATCAAGCGCGGCGCCGCGGCACCCACGGCCAGCCCTGCCAGCAGACCGGCGATCACATGCAGCCCAACAGCCCCCAGCTGGTCCATCAGGCGAACCGCCAACAGCCCATGCAGAGCCTGATGGTCGCCATGGGGGTGGGCCTGCAACACACCGGCCAACAGCCCAAAGCCCAGCAAGGTGACCACCGTGCTCACCGCCACCTCGAACTGCAGCAGATGGCTCAGCCGTCCACGGATGGAATGGCCCAGCGCCACGAGCAGATCCTCGATGGCGCCGCTGTCAGTGGCCCCCAGGCAACAGACAGCCAGCACCGCCGCGGCGGGCGGCAAGCCAACTGCAAGCAGAGGCGCGAGCAGCAGGAGTGCCAGAGCCGTAATCGCCACGGTGATCAACACGCCACCACAGCCCAGCCGCAGCCCGGCCACCGTCATGCCGCGGATGCGGCGCAGGTCGGTCTTGAGACCGGCGTAGAAGATCAGCAGCGCCAGGCTGACCCGATGCAGGGTCTCCAGCTGCAGCGGACCGAGGGGCTGGGCCTGGGTCAACCACTGGCTGGGAATCACCAGGCCAAGCAGCAAGACGGCGGCCGCCCCTGGCAAGCGCCAGTGCGCCGCCAGGCGATCCACGGCCAGGGCCGCCAGGTAGATCAGCCCAAGGCCCAGAAAGAAACCTCGGGGCAGCAGCGTGCCCTCCAGATGGGGATGGGCAGAGGTAAGGCAATCAGCCATGCACTCGGCATCAGGGTCTGCGGCAGCAGCGGCTTGATCCTCTCTCCGGGCCGAGCGCGAAGGGGGTGAGCTGACCCTGCATGGATGCGTCCACCATGATCACTGGAGGGCCGGCACCACACACCACACTCGGATTGCCCCGAGCAACAGCAGTGCGGCAAAGGTGAGCAACATGCCGTTCTGCTGGCCCAGCACCCCGGAGACGTAGGCCACGGCCATCGAGCCAACGGCCGCCAGGCAAGCACCGCCAACGATCAGACGGCGACGCCTGGAGTTGCCGGGTAGGTGCACCCGCAGGCTTGAAAGAGCAACCAGCCCGTACACCAACAGAAAAGCGAGGACGGCGAACCCTCCGAACACCCCGAAGATCTGGCTGATGTTGAGCTGGCGCTGCACCACCAACGCACCAACGAGCAGCAGCGGCAAACCCGCAGCCATCAGGGCACGCGCTGGAGTTCCGTAGCGCGGATGCACCCGGGCAAGCGGTGGCGGCAACAGGCCTTGTTCCGCCAAGCCGTAACCCAGTCGCGCCAGGGCCGTGAGCGCACCAAGGCAGGTGCCGAAGAGACACAGCACCGCTCCAACCTTGATCCAAAGGCCGGCGCCAGGGATCCCCATGGCCTCCGCCAAGGCGCTGAGGGGATCGAGGCTCTGGCGTGCCGCCGGCGGCAACCAGGCCAGCCCCTCCGGCAGGAAGGCACCCCAAACCATGAACAGCACGCCGGCGAGCAGCACCGCGGTTCGGATGCTGCGTGGCACGGCCCGTTCGGCATCCATCGCCTCGCGGCCGAGGTTGGCAGCGCTCTCGAAGCCAATGAAGCTCAGCACTGCCACCATCAGGCCAGATCGCACCTGGGCAGTTGTGTCGTTAAGCGGGTTGATCGCCCTCAAATCGGGTGCCCCCCAGCCGTGCCGCAGGATCACCAGAGTGAGGGCCAGGATGATCAGCGCCGAGATGGTCTCGGTGAGCAACATCGTGCGGGTCGAGAGCTGCACATCGCGGCGGGTGAGCTCCAGGCAACCCAGCCCGCCGAGCAGATAGGCCAGCAGCTGTGGCACCTGCCAACCGAGATGCCGCAGCAACAGCTCCAGAAAGAAGCCAAAGAACAGCAAACAGGCCACCAGGGTGGCGCCATAGCCCAGCAGCAGTGTCCAGCTGGCCGTAGCCCCCAGGCGAGCGCCCAATCCGGCGCCCACATAGGCGGCGATACCACCGGGGCTGCCAGGTAACCGACGGAACAGCACCAGGGTTTCAGCGACAAGCAACACCACCAGCAGCGCCAGGCCATAGCTGATCCAGGTGGCGGCTCCAGCCGTGCGCATCGCCTCCGGGATGTTGAACACCGCTGTGAGCGTTAAGCCGACGGTGCCCACCGCCTGGGCCGTCACCTCCAGCGGCCCAAGGCAGCGGCGCAAACCCGGAGGGTCTGGAGCGCGCTGCGTCATGACGGCCCAGAAGAGCGCCTGAAGGAGGCCAGATAAACCCTGTGAACAGGCCTGGACCAATAGATCGCCAAAGGGATCGCAATCAGCTCATTGATCAACATGCCGCGGACATAAGCCGCCAACTCGGGCTCTCCCTTGCTGATCAGCCAAAGCTGGACAACCAAGATCTTGATGACGCTGATCCACAGGATCACGCGGAGCCAACCCAGGGCTTTGAGTGAATGGCGACTCGACACCCCAAACACAGCCAGCAGCACGGCCACAGAGAGGGCAATACCAAGACCATGAGGCAGCACAAGCTGCTCAAACCCATGCCGGGGGAAGACTCGCAACGCGGCGATGAAGAAGGCGAGGCTTAAAGCCTGGTGGATATAAACAATCCTCGTAAACAGGCCAAACCCAGAAGGCTTCGAAGCACGAGGTTGATCGATTGCAAC
>JBEDHJ010000181.1:0-3756 GCA_041174205.1 Cyanobacteriota bacterium
CCAGCTGCAGCAGCGCCAGGCGCTTGGCCTGATCTGGCTCGTGACCCCACCAGTGCACCTGGATCTCCTGGCCGTAGCTCTGCATCAGCGACTGGCGTACCGGCCCATCGCCCACCACCACGAGGGTGCAGCCCTCCGGTTGCACGAGCCGCCAGGCCCGCAGCAGTGCCTCCACGTTCTTCTCGGTGGCAATGCGGCCCATGTAGAGGAAGACCCGCTGGCCGGCGAAGCGTTCGCGCAAGTCCTGCAGGTGAGGTGATGCCAATGCGGGGCTTGGTTTCCACTGCTCGGGATCCACGCCGTTGGGAATCACCGCCAGGCGGCTGGCCGGCACCCCAAGACGCATCAGCACATCGGCCTGCAGATCGGAGAACACCACCACCCGGTCGTAGCGGGCCAGGGATGGGGCGTAGAGCTGATAGGTGAGCTGCTGGGTGCCGGAGCTGAGGTTGCGCAGCCCAGCATCAAAAGGGGGGTGGAAGGTGGCCACCAGGGGCAGCCCGAGCTGCTGGCAGAGATCCGGCAGGCGGAAATCCAGGGGGGAGAGGGTGAGGCTGGCGTGCACCAGATCCGGCTGCAGCCGCTCCAGCGACTCCCGCAGTTCCCGCTGGGCCCCTGGAGAAGGGATCGTGTACACCTGTGACTTCACCAGGTAGGGCAGCGCTACCTCGGGATTGCCCTCGCCGTTGGCGGCTTCATCGACCGCTCGCCCTAGCGATGCAGCCGGCGTATCGAAGTGAATAAAGCTGATCTCATGGCCGCGACTCCTCAACGCCTCGGTTGTGGTGAGGCCGTAGGTGACGTTGCCGCAGAAGGGTGATTTCTTGCCCAGCCAGGCGATGTGGGCCACGCGGGGGCAGGGTCAACCAGCAGTTGACGCTAGCAGCGCTGCCAGGGCCTTTCGAGCAGGGCGGCTGCCAGGGCCAGCGCGGCCAGGCCCCAGAGCACCGGCAGCAGGCCATAGCGGCTCACCACCGTGCCGGCCAGCACCAGCGGCAGGCTCAGGGCAATGTTGATCAGGTTGTTCTGCAGGCCAAACACCTTGCCCCGCATTGCTTCGGGGGTGTCTTCCTGGATGGTGGTCTGCGCCGGAATCGCCAGTAGGGCTGCTCCCACACCGAGCACGGCGCAGAGGGTGAGGGTGGGCGCGAGGTTGCCGCGCAGCTGACCCAGCAGCACCAGGCTCCAGGCAATGGTGCCCAGACCAGCCGACGCCAGGCGGCGGCGATTGAAGCGATGTCCCACCTGGGCCACGGCCACGGCCCCCACCGCCAGGCCCACGCCGCTCATCGCCAGCAGCGTGCCGAACTGGGTGGGGCCCAGCTGCTGAATGGCGGAGGCCAGGCTGATGGCCAGCACATAGAGCGCCGCCAGCAAGCTGTAGAGCAACACCAGCTGCAGCAGGGCATTGCGCACACTCGCCTGCTCACGCAGCACCTGCAGACCTTCGTTCATCTCCTGCCAGACGGTCTGCTCGCGGTCTTGGTGGGGTGTTTCGTCAACGCGGATCCAGGCGATCGAGAGGGCCGCCAGGCCGTAACAGAGCGGCAGTAGGGCGAATTCACCGTTGGCGATGCCAATCGCTCCCAGGCCGTATTTGAGCAGTCGCAGCACCGGGTCCCCCAGCGCAAATCCGACGATCGTGGCCCCCATGCTCGTGGCCTGATACAGCGAATTAGCGGCCAGGAGCTGGTGGGTGGGCACCAGCATCGGGATCGCCGCTTGCTCCGCCGGAGCAAAAAACTGGGTGAGCACCGATTCGAGGAAGGTGATCACCAGCAGGGCCCAATAGCCCCAGCTCAGCCCCAGCCATTCCGGACCCGGCACCAGGCTCAGGGGGGCCAACAGTGCCAGGACCGCGCGGATGGCGTTGCTGGCCACCATCACCTCGCGTTTGCGCCAGCGGTCGGCCCAGACCCCGGCCACCAGGCCCAGCACCATCGCTGGGATCGTGTTGGCCACATAGATCCCGGTGGCCAGCAGGGTGATCAGCTGGGCTCGGCTCTCGATGTTGAAGCGGAAGGCGCCGGCTGCCTCAGCCAGGGCCCCATCGGCGGGGAGCGGTTCCGTCACCCAGTACTGGGCGATCAGGAACACCATCAACACGATGTAGAACTTGTCGGCCAGCTGGCTGAAGATCTGGCCCAGCCAGAGCTTGCGGAATTCAGGCAGCGCCAGAACCCCCTGCAGGCCGGTTGATCGTGGCGCTTCGCTCACGGGATGAATCGGCTTGGGGGCAGGGGGGACCGGCTCACGATGATGGCCCATCGCTGAAGCACTGGCGCAGCAGCCGCCAGGAGCGCGGGCTGCGGCCCAGGTGTTCGCGGCTCCAGAGCTCCACCAGCTGCAGCAGACGCAGCCACACCGGCAGGGGACCCATCAGCTCCCCATCGCGCCGGCGGGGTAGGGCTGGCCGCAGCAGCCGCTGCAACAGGGCCAGTTCGGACGCATTGAGCACCAGCTGGGCACCGACCACGCCACCGATCACAAACCCCTCTCCCGGCAGCAGACTGCAGCGCCAGTCCCAGTTGCCCAGGGGCGGATCGAGGGCCTCGCCGCTGCGGGCGCAGCAGGCCAGGGGCAGGGCGTAGCCCCCAAGGGCCAGCAGGTGCACGACACCCTGCACCGCGATCGCCAGCGCTTCCAGGCTTTGCTGGCGCTCCTTCACCACCAGTTCCAGCCGCGCTAGCTGCAGCAGCAGGTCTTCGAGCACGCCCTCCACGGCATCGCCGCTCGGCACCAGCAGCAGGGTCTGCTCCGCCAGCCCCTGGGCGGCCGCCAGGCTTTCCAGCCGCTCGGCGAGGGCAGCGAAGTTGCGTTGCACGCTGAGCTGCCGCACCCGCATGAGATCGCCGCGCCCGCCCACCTGCAGATTGAGCAGAGCTAGGGGCACGGCAGCAGCCATCGAGCTTTTCGGTTTGCGGGCCCCTGGAGCGGCCAGCCGCACCAGGCCCTCGCCGGCACTGAGCACGGTGATCAAGCGATCGCTTTCGCCCAGAGGCATGCTGCGCAGCACCAGCCCCTCCAGCCGCTGTTCAGCACTCACCGGCTGCCATCTGCTGCAAGCCCGCTGTCACCCTGACGCAGGGCCTGCATCAACGCCACCCCGCGGCTGGTGCCGAGGCGACTGGCACCGGCTTCCACCAGAGCGAGGGCTTGCTCAAGGCTGGTGATGCCCCCCGATGCCTTCACGGCGGCCCGGCCGCGGGCCAGCTGCCGCAGTTGCTTCACCTGTTCCACGCTGGCCGCAGGGCCAAAACCGCTGCCGGTTTTCAGCATCGTGGCGCCCACATCAATGCTGGCTTCAACGGCCAGCTCCAGGGCTTCTGGGCTCAGACGCCCCACCTCAAGAATCACCTTTACCGGCACGCCCAGCTCCACGATCGGAGCCAGGTCGTTGCAGTAGGCGCGGCTATCGCCATCGGCGAGAGCACCGAAATCGGGAACCACATCCAGCTCCTCGGCGCCGGCGGCAGCGGCCCATTCCGCCTCAGCCCACTTGATCTCCGCCGGGATCGCTCCAAAGGGGAAGCCAACCACGCTCACCAGCTGGGGCCCTCGACCACCGCTGGGCCCCAATCGCTCCCGGGCGGCCGGCAGCCAACGCGAGGCCAGGCAGACGCCGGCGAAGCCGAAATGCCGGGCTTCATCGCAGCAGCGCAACACCGCCTCGATGCCCTGGTGGGGATCCAGCAGGGCGTGATCGATCAGGGGGGTGAGATCGGGAAGGTCGCGCAAACGGGGCGGGGACTGGGG
>JBEDHJ010000182.1:0-3280 GCA_041174205.1 Cyanobacteriota bacterium
AACCTCAGCACAGCCTCCCTCTGCGGAATCCTGCTGTGGCTGATGGCCCTGGCCTCCGGCCTGCCGCTGTGGGCGATGCTCGGCAGCGCCGGCGCCGGTCTGGCCGTGGCCATCGGCAGCATCTCGATCAACGAATACCAGCGCATTCGGGTCACCTCCTTCCTCAACCCCTGGAAGGACGCCCAGGGCGATGGCTACCAACTGGTGCAAAGCCTGCTGGCCATTGGCTCCGGCGGCTTCTGGGGAGAGGGCTACGGCCTCTCCACCCAGAAGCTGCAATACCTGCCCATTCAGAGCACGGATTTCATCTTCGCGGTGTTTGCCGAGGAATTCGGCTACGTGGGCTCGGTGCTGCTGCTGCTGTTCCTGCTGCTCTTTGGCTTTGTGGGCCTCCGCATCGCCCTGAGCTGCCGGAGCAATCAACAGCGCCTGGTGGCGATCGGCTGCACCACCTTGCTGGTGGGCCAGTCGATTCTCAACATCGCTGTGGCCAGCGGTGCCATGCCCACCACCGGTCTGCCGCTGCCGATGATCAGCTACGGCGGCAATTCCCTGCTCTCAAGCCTGCTCACTGCCGGTCTGCTGCTGCGCTGCTCCCTGGAAGGGGCCGGGCTGGAGCCGGGCCGTCCCCGTCGCCGTGAGGAGCGGCAGCGCTCAGGCCGAGAGAGCCTCTCGATAGGCTGACCCCACTGCACAGCGGAAAACCGGGATGGTGGCTCCGGCCCTGGCGGATTGGGCCCGCAGCGGTGAACAGTTGCTCAGCAGTTCCCTGGCGCATCCGGGGCCTCTCACCATCCTGCTGGTGTTCAGCGGTGGGCTGCTCACCAGCCTCGGCCCCTGCTCGCTCTCGCTGCTGCCCGTGACCTTGGCCTATCTGGCGGGGTTTGACGACCGCGGCGAGCGTCCATGGCTGCGCAGCCTCAGCTTCTGCGGCGGCATCGTGGCGTCGCTGGTGCTGCTGGGTCTGGCCAGCGGAGCGCTGGGGCGGATCTACGGCCAGGTTCCCGGTCTGATCCCCACTCTGGTGGCCCTGTTGGCGGTGCTGATGGGGCTCAACCTGCTCGGCCTGCTGCCGCTGCAGCTGCCGGCAGGGCCAGATCCAGAGCGCTGGCGGCAGCGGGTGCCGGCCGCCTTGGCCCCCCTGGCCGCCGGGCTGGCCTTCGGGCTGGCCGCCTCCCCCTGCACCACCCCAGTGTTGGCGGTGCTGTTGGCCTGGATCGCCCAGGCAGGCGCCCCTCTGGCCGGCGTGGTGCTGCTCACCGCCTTTGCCGCCGGTCAGGTGATGCCGCTGTTGCTGGCCGGCGCCTTCGCCGCCTGGGTGCCCCGCTTGCTGGCCCTGCGGGCCTTGGGCCAGTGGGTGCCGCCGATCAGCGGCGTCGTGCTGCTGGCCACAGGCACACTCACCCTGCTGGCCCGCCTCGTTTGATGAAACGCCTGTTCGCCTGGATCTCCGACCTTCGGCTCGCCATTGGCTTGCTGATCGTCATTGCCGTGGCCAGTGGCCTCGGCACCCTCGTGCCCCAGAAAGAGTCGGCGGACCTCTACCACCGCGTCTACGACGCGGAACCTTGGCTGGGGCTGTTGGATGGCGAGCGGATCCTGGCGCTCCAGCTCGATCACGTGTATTCGAGCAGCTGGTTTCTGGCACTGCTGGCCTGGCTGGGCCTCTCCTTGATCCTCTGCAGTGTTCGCCGCCAGTGGCCGGCCCTTCAGGCCGCGCTGCGCTGGATCGACTACAGCAGCCCGCGGCAGCTCAGCAAGCTCACCCTGGCGGAAACCCTCAGCAGTGCCGATGCCGAGGCGCAACTGGGCCAGCTGCAGACGCTGCTGCTGCAGCGGGGCTGGCAGGTGCAACCCCACGAGCATCGGCTGGCGGCACGGCGTGGTGTGAGCGGCCGCGTGGGGCCGTTGCTCGTGCACGCCGGCCTGGTGGTGCTGATGGTGGGCGCCGCCTGGGGGGCTCTGGCAGGCCAGCGGCTGGAGCGTTTCCTGGCCCCCGGCAATGAATTGGAGCTGCTGAACCGCCGCGGCCAGACCCAGCTCACCGTGACCCTGAACGGCTTCGGCATCGAGCGCGACCCCGCCGGCCGCCCGGAGCAGTTCCGCTCACAGCTGCGCCTGCAGCCAGGGGATCCTCAAGCCGAATCGCCTCTCCCCGCCACCCAGCGCGAGATCAGCGTGAACCATCCCCTGCGCTTCCAGGGAATGACGGTGTATCAGGCGGACTGGGCCTTGGCGGCGATCCAGGTGCAGCTGGGCCGAAGTCCGATCCTGGAACTGCCGTTGCAAAGCTTCCCGCAGCTGGGGGAGCAGGTGTGGGGCATTGTGCTGCCCACCCGCCCCGATGGCAGCAATCCGGTGCTGCTGGCCCTCTCCAGCGAAGAGGGACCGATCACCGTGTATTCCGCTGATGCGGAGGTGTTGGGCACGCTGGTGCCGGGCGGCAGCGCCGAAGAGATCGCAGGCATCCCCCTGCGCATTGCGGGTGTGGTGCCTGCCAGCGGCCTGCTGCTGAAGCGAGATCCCGGTGTGCCCTTGGTCTACGCCGGCTTCGCCATTGCCCTGGCGGGCGGGGCATTGAGCCTGATCGCCACGCGCCAGCTCTGGGCCATCGCCGAACCCGATCAGAAGAAGCTGCATGTGGCCGGCCTGTGCAACCGCAACCTCGCGGCCTTCTCCCGTGAGCTCCCGGAACTCCTGGCAACCCTTCAGCAGGGCTGACGGGTGCCGTGGCTGGCACGGATCACGGTGTGCACATTGCCGCGGGGATTGAAATCAGCCTCAAGCTGCATCCAGACTGGTTCGCAGGCGGCCACGAAGTCGTCAAGGATGCGGTTGGTCACCTCCTCGTGGGAGATGGAGCGATCCCGGTAGCTGTTCACATAGAGCTTGATGGCTTTGAGCTCCATCACCCGCGGGCCCGGCTGATACAGCAAACGCAGGGTGGCGAAATCGGGGTAGCCCGAGAACGGGCACTTGCAAGTGAACTCCGGCAGGGTGATCGACACTTCGTAGACCCGACCAGGGCGGGGATTGTCGAAACAGATCAGCTCCGCCTCGGCAATGGCACGTTCGCCATAGAGAGGTGTGCGGGTCTGATCAGCGGTCATCGGGTCGGAGGCCGGCGTGGCCGGATGCTACGCATCGACCCTGCGGTAGCAACGATCACCCCGGCGGCCGAAACGCTGCGGCCTAATAGGCCTTGCGGGGCTGCACAACCCCGCTGCTCCTCCCAGAATTCCTGAGAGACTGTCCTCGTCTGAGCCTTTCGAGCCCCTTC